>CAYJTC010000053.1:0-10836 GCA_964372955.1 uncultured Planctomycetia bacterium
GGGATCGAGCACACGGAGGCCGGAGAACTCAACTACGAGCCGGCCAACCACAACCAGATGATGGGCAAACGGGCCAAGAAACTCCAGGGGGTGCTCAAGCTCCCATGGATCGTCAAGACCTACGGCTCGGCCCATCCGGAGGTGGCGGTCATGGGCTGGGGCTCCGAGGAGGGGGTGATCCGGGAGGCGGTGGATCAGGCGCATGAGGCCGGCTTCAACGTGGGGGCCCTGCACCCGAAGATCCTTTGGCCCTTCCCGGCCCAGATCATCAACCAGTACCTGGCCAACGGGACCAAGCGAATCGTTGTGCCGGAGCTGAACTTCTCCGGCCAGTTCGCCGCTCTGTTGAAGCAGCATCTGAAGAGGACCGACATCGAGGTGATCTCCATGGCCAAAGGGGGCGGCATCCCCTGGAAGCCCAGCGAGATCGTGGACCAGATCCAGTCGGCGGCGACTGCCCATGCCTAAGCTGGCGGCGGCCCAATACAAGACCAAGATCGAGCCGGTCTGGTGCCCCGGCTGCGGCGATTTCGGGGTGCTCCAGGCCCTGTGCAACGCGCTGGCGGCCAAGGAGGTGGACCCGAAGAACCTGGTCTTCACCTCTGGGATCGGCTGCTCCGGGCGGCTTCCCCCATACATCAAGTCGTACGGGTTCCACACGGTGCATGGGCGGGTTCTGCCGATCGCCACCGGCGTCAAAGTAGCCAACCCAGACTTAACCGTCGTGGCGGTCGCCGGCGACGGGGATGCCTTCGCCATCGGTGGAGGGCACATCCCCCACACCTCCCGGCGCAACCCTTCCATCGTCTACATCGTGATGGACAACGGCACCTATGGGCTGACCAAGGGGCAGTCCTCGCCGACCTCCCCCATCGGGATGAAGACGGGGGCCTCCCCCTACGGCACGATCGAGCCGCCGCTCAACCCCATCGCGATGGCGCTGGCGTACGACATCTCCTTCGTGGCCCGGGCCTACTCCGGCAAAAGCAAGGAGCTGGAGGCCCTGATCTTAAAGGCCCTCTCCCATCGGGGCTTTGCCTTCATCGATGTGATCTCCCCCTGCATCACCTTCTACAACACCTACAAGGAGCTCCCGCCCCAACTGGCCTCCGTGCCGCCCGACCACGATGTCAAGGACCGGGTCAAGGCCTTTGAGCTGGCCTTGAAGACCGACAAGATTTATCTGGGCCTCTTCTACGAGAGTGAACGGCCCACCTTCGAGGAGCGGATCCGGGCCCAGGTCGACCAGGCCGAAGCCAGCGGCATCCCCCGCCTCGACGAAATCTTCCTCGAATTCGCCTAGCGTTCAGGTAAACTTGTCTTATCAACACGACTCATGCAAAACCGTTCGTGCTGATCCTGAGCAAAGTCGAAGGGTCGAAGCACGAAATGCCTCTTCACCCTTCGACAGGCTCAGGGTGAACGGCTCAGATTGCATGACTCGTGTTATCAACCCATGATGAACCGATGAGCCGTTTTCTCTTGCCTAGAACCCTGGCCCTTTTGCTAACGGTAAGCCTCACTCTGCCTGGCCCCGCCTATGGACTCCGCCCCGAAGGTCCCGGCGATCGCCCCGAAGTTTCCCGCCAGCTCCATGCCGGGCTGGAGGAGCGGGCAGCGAAAGCGGTGGGAATTGTGGAGGGGGCCGTCAAGATGGGGATAGATGAAGCCGGTCCGGAAGGAAAGCAGGCGGTCGTGGTGGACGGTTCGGCGTTGTCCGACCCGAAGGTTCGAGCGGTTGCCATTCGGATGGCCCGCTCGGAGACATTGAAGAATCGGGTGGCCATCTGGGAGGAGTATCTGGCAGATCCTCCAGTTCCCTCTTTGTTTTCGATCAGAGCGCCGGACGACTTGGTTGATTTCGTTAAAAAGGCCAAATCCGAAGGGGTGAGCCAAGTCCTGTTTTTAGGCCCTGAAGCGAGGGTCCAGTTGGTTCAAACATTGGTTCTCCAAGCACAACTGGATTTCACAGCGGCAGCGCCCTCTCTGGTGACACTGCTGGCCGGTTTTCTACCGGGGCCGTTGGCGGCGGATCTGGCCGCCGGCATGGAAGAGATCCAAGCCCTCGGCGGCCAAGCTTAGAGCTGGCTCATCCCTTGACATTGTGTACCATAGATGGTACACTTCCAGTTGAGATGGCTACCAAATATCTTTCCATCCGTGAACTGCGGCCCAAGCTGCCCAGCGTGGTGCGGGACGCGGCAGCCACATCCGCGCGCTACGTCGTGACCCGCCGGGGCAAGCCCGAGGCGGTGATTCTGTCCATGGAGGACTATGAATCCTTGATGGAAACGTTGGAGATAGAGAGGGACCCCATCCTCGTTCGAAGGATGCGAAAGGCCGAGGCGGAATTCAAAAAGGGGAAGAAGGGAAGGTCGCTTCAGGAGATCGACCGAGAGCTTGGCCTCGTATAGGGTCGTCTTCCAGAGTCAGGCGGAGAAGACCTACCGATGGCTTTTCCGTCATGACCGTCCGCTGCATGCCCGAGTTCGATCCGCTCTCTTGTTTCTGCAAACCAACCCTCATGCCGGAAAACCGCTTACGGGTTCCTGGCAGGGCAGGTGGTCCTTCCGAGTGGGGGTATATCGGATCCTCTATCGGATAGAACGCAACATCCTGACGGTCTTCATTCTCGACATCGGGCACCGTCGGGAGATCTATCGATAGTCCTTCCCTTCGGCATGCGGTGAGTGGACGGTTTCCCATCGGCCATAGTAAAATAAGCCCCATTATGTCTGCTCAGGATCCTTTCGGAGTTTTCGAAACCCTTTCCACGAAAAGCGGCAAGTTCCGGTACCCCCGGCTGGGTAAACTCTCCAAGCTGGGGATTGGGCAGGTGGAGCGCCTGCCGTTTTCAATCCGAATCCTCCTGGAATCTCTCCTTCGTAACCTGGATGGTTTCAAGGTAACTGCGGAGGACGCGACCCGCCTGGCGAAATGGGATCCGAAAGGAACCCCCTCGGCGGAGATCCCCTTCATGCCGGCCCGGGTGGTCCTGCAGGATTTCACCGGGGTTCCCTGCATGGTGGATCTGGCCGCCCTGCGCTCGGCGGTCGCCCGCGCCGGCGGGGACCCGAAGCGGATCAACCCGCTGGTTCCCTGTGATCTGGTGATCGACCACTCAGTTCAGGTGGATGCCTATGGTTCCGCGGAGGCGCTCTCAATGAATTCGAAGATCGAATTTCAGCGCAACCGGGAACGGTACGAGTTTCTCCGGTGGGGGAGCAAGGCCTTCGCCAATTTCCGGCTGGTCCCGCCGGCCACAGGAATTGTGCACCAGGTGAACCTGGAGTACTTGGCGCAGGTGGTGATGACCCGGAAGATGAACGGGGAGACGTTCGCTTTCCCCGACACGCTGGTTGGGACCGACTCGCACACGACGATGATCAACGGACTGGGGGTCTTGGGATGGGGGGTCGGCGGGATCGAGGCGGAGGCGGTGACGCTGGGGCAGCCCTTGGCGATGCCGCCGCCGGCGGTGATCGGATTCAAGCTGTCCGGCCGTCTGCCGGAGGGAGCGACAGCAACCGACCTGGTTCTCACCGTCACGCAGATCCTCCGGGCCAAAGGAGTCGTGGACAAATTCATCGAATTCTTCGGGCCGGGGCTGTCCACCCTTCCTTTGCCGGACCGGGCGACGATCTCCAACATGTGCCCGGAGTACGGGGCCACCGCCGCCTATTTCCCGGTCGACCAGGAGACGCTGGCCTACCTGAAGCTGACCGGCCGTCCCGCCGAGTTGGTAGATCTCGTTGAACGGTACATGAAAGAGCAGGGGCTGTTCCGGACTGACGGAACGCCGGTACCGGAATTCAGCCAAGTGATGGAGCTGAATCTGGAGTCGGTGGAGGCCAGCCTTGCCGGCCCCAAGCGGCCGCAGGACCGGGTTTCCTTGAAGGAGTCGAAGGCCGGCTTCCGCAAGGCGCTGGCCTCCATGTTGGAAGGAAAGGGGCCGGAACTGAACGCCGGACGGATCGAGAACTGGCTGGGGGAGGGGGGATCCGCCAGGGTCCCGCAGGTCCCGGTGGATCTGCCTTCCGGCTCCGCTCAAATCGGGCACGGCTCGGTGGTGATCGCCGCCATCACCAGCTGCACCAACACCTCCAACCCTTCGGTGATGGTCGGGGCCGGGCTCCTCGCCAAGAAGGCGGTGGAGCGGGGTTTGAAGGTGAAGCCCTACGTCAAGACCTCGCTGGCTCCCGGCTCTCGGGTCGTCACCGAATATCTTGAGAAAGCGGGGCTCACCCCTTACCTGGAGAAGCTGGGCTTCTACACTGTCGGGTACGGCTGCACGAGTTGCATCGGGAATAGCGGTCCCTTGCCGGAGCCGGTGGCGAAAGCGGTGAAGGAGAAGGATCTGATCGTCGCAGCCGTCCTGTCCGGCAACCGGAACTTCGAGGGCCGGATCCATCCGCAGGTCAAGGCCAACTACCTGGCCAGCCCCATGCTCGTCGTGGCCTATGCCTTGGTGGGAACCATGGACGCCGATTTGGTCCGGGAGCCGCTGGGCAAAGACACTCAAGGCAAAGAGGTTTTCTTAAAGGAGATCTGGCCTTCCCAGCAGGAGATCTCCCAGACGATCTTAAAAAGCGTCACCGCCGAGTCGTTCCGGAACCGATACTCGCAAGTCTTTGAGGGAACGCAGGAGTGGAAGTCAATCCCGATCCCCACCGGGGACCTGTACCGCTGGAATGAGAAAAGCACCTACGTCCAGGAACCGCCCTACTTCCTGAGCTTCCCGAAGAAGCCCGCTCCGATCCGCCCGATCCTGAAAGCCCGGGTGCTGGAGTTCGTTGGAGATTCGGTCACCACAGACCATATTTCGCCGGCCGGGTCGATTGCAAAAGAGTCTCCCGCCGGAGCGTACCTGATTTCCCTGGGGGTGGATCCGAAGGAGTTCAACAGCTACGGGGCCCGGCGGGGCAACGACCGGGTGATGACCCGCGGCACCTTCGCCAACGTCCGGCTCAAAAACAGGCTGGTCCCCGACGCCGAAGGGTGGTGGACGGCCCTCCTGCCGGCGGGGGAGAAAACCTCCGTGTATGAAGCGTCGGTCCGATACCAGAAAGAGGGAATTCCTCTGCTGGTCTTGGCCGGGAAGGAGTACGGCTCCGGCTCTTCCAGGGACTGGGCGGCCAAGGGGCCGTCCCTCTTGGGGGTCAAGGCGGTCATCGCCGAGAGCTTTGAGCGGATCCACCGGAGCAACCTGGTCGGGATGGGGATCCTGCCGCTCGAATTTCCATCGGGAGCATCGGCCCAAACGCTGGGATTGACGGGGAAGGAGACGTTTGATCTGGCGGATCTCAACGATTCCTTGAAGCCGCGTCAAACCATCGAGGTGAAGGCGAGCTCTCCCGAAGGGAAAGCAAGCGTCTTCCAGGCCCTGGTCCGGATCGACAACCTGGTGGAGCTGGAGTATTACCGGCACGGCGGGATCCTCCACTTTGTCCTGCGCCAGATCCTAAAATCATGAAACTTTCTCGGCCGCTCATTGTGTTGGACCTGGAAACCACCGGTACCTGGGTGGAGAAGGACCGGATCGTGGAGATCGCGCTGGTCCGGCTCTCTCCGGACGGGGGAAGGGAAACCTTCAAGGCCCGGGTCAACCCGGGGATGCCGATTCCTCTGAGGGTAAGTCAGATCATCGGGATCACCGACGCCGACGTCAAGGACGCCCCGCCGTTTAAGACAATCGCCCCACAGGTGCTGGAATTCATCGGAGATTCCGACTTGGGCGGCTTCAACCTGGAGCGGTTCGACCTGCCGATTCTGGAACGGGAGTTTTACGCGGCGGGGATCAAATTCGACTGGCGGACCCGGACGGTCTACGATGCCCAGAAGCTTTATCACCTGCACGAAAAGAGGACCCTGAAAGCGGCCTATACCTTTTACTGCGATAAAGAACTCACCGACGCCCACACCGCTTTGGCCGACGCGCAGGCGACCGTGGATATCCTGGCCGCGCAGATCGAGAAGTACGGCCGCCCGGAGGAAGGGCTGGAGAGCTTAAGGGATTTCGACTACGAGCGGATCGACGACTTCTTTGACGAGGAACGGAAATTCCGCTGGTGGAACGGGGAGCTGTACCCGGTTTTCGGCAAGTACGGCAAGCGCCACTCTCTCAAAGAGATCGCCCAGAAGGAGCCCGGCTACCTGGAGTGGATGTTCACCCAGGATTTCCCACAGCCCGTCAAAGCGATGATCCGGGGGATTCTTGAGGGCCGCTTCCCGGTCCAGCCAGGCAAGAGCGCTTAAGCGACGGTCACCTCTTTGCAGAGGTAGACGTCCTGGATCCCGTTGAGAAGCCGGACCCCTTCCTTCATGGGCCGCTGGAACGCCTTGCGGCCGCTGATTAAGCCCATCCCGCCGGCCCGCTTGTTGACGACCGCCGTCCGGACCGCCTCGGCGAAATCGTTGGCGCCGGCGGCCCCGCCGGAATTGATCAGGCCCATTCGGCCCGCGTAGCAGTTCATCACCTGCCAGCGGGTCAGGTCGATCGGATGGTCGCTGGTCAGCTCCGTGTACACCCGCTTGTCGGTCTTGCCGTAGCTTTTCCCCTCGGCGTTCAAGGCCGAATAGCCGCCGTTGTTCTCCGGCAGTTTCTGCTTGATGATGTCTGCTTCGATCGTGACCCCCAGATGGTTGGCTTGGGCCGTCAAGTCGGCGGACACGTGGTAATCTTTGTCCTTCTTGAAGGCGCTGCTGCGCAGGTAGCACCAGAGGATCGTACACATCCCCAGTTGGTGGGCCTCGTAGAAGGCGGCGCTGATCTCCTGGATCTGCCGGCCGCTCTCCGGGGAACCGAAGTAGATGGTAGCCCCCACCCCCACCGCCCCCATGTCCCGGGCCTGCCGGGCGTTGGCGAACAGGATCTGGTCGAACTTGTTGGGGTAGGTTAAGAGCTCGTTGTGGTTGATCTTCAGGATGAAGGGGATCTTGCCGGCGTATTTCCGGGAGACCGCCCCCAGCACGCCGAGAGTGGAAGCGACCGCGTTGCAGCCCCCCTCGATTGCCAGCTGAACGATCTTTTCCGGGTCGAAATATTCCGGGTTGGGCGCGAAAGAGGAGGCAGCCGAGTGCTCAATCCCCTGATCCACCGGCAGGATCGAAAGATAGCCGGTCCCGCTTAAGCGGCCGTGGTTCAGAAGCGCCTTGAGGTTTTCCAGGACCGGCCGGGGCCGGTCACTGCCCTCAAAGATCCGCTCCACCCAGTCTGGACCGGGCAGGTGGAGCTGTTCCTTTTTGATCTTGGGGTTTGAAAAAAGAAGAAGGCTGTTTGCCTCGGAACCCAACGCTTCGGTAATCTGATCGATCATTCCCATTGCAGTGACCGCCATGCGGCTTCTCCTTTCTTCACAAATGCCCTATTATAGATGTTTCGAGGCAGGATTGCTATGACTGAGAGCTTGCGGCGGCGAATGGAGTGGCTGGGGATCCGGGAAGAGGATCTGGAGGAGCGGTTCATCCGCTCCGCCGGGCCCGGGGGACAAAACGTCAACAAGGTCGCCACCTGCGTCTGCTTAAGGCATCGGCCCTCGGGGCTCGAGGTGAAGGTCCAGCGGGAGCGGTCCCAGGCGCAGAACCGGCTCCTGGCCCGGCGGCTCCTCTGCGAAAAGTTAGAGGAGGCGCGACGGGCCCGGCTGGAAGAGCAGAGACGCCGGCTCTACCAGGCGCGGCGGGCCAAGCGGCGCCGGTCCCGCCGGGCGAAGGAAAAGATGCTGGCGTCCAAGCGGATCCACTCGATCAAAAAACAGATGCGCGCGAGACCTGGAGTCGATGAGTGAAGATTAAACCGTTTTTTTCGCGTATTTTTTCGTCGCTGCCGCACTTTGCTGCTGCGGGGGACAGCACCCTGCGTGCGCGGTTCCGCCGGTCGAGGAGAAAAGTGTCTGGACCTGGAGTTTTGATGAGGAGGGAACCGGCCAGCCGCCTTCTCATTTTTCGTTTGGCCGGACAGGCCAGGGCCGCTCTGGGCGCTGGATGATTCAGGCCGATCAGGAGGCTCCGAGCCGGCCGAATGTTTTAGCCCAGTTGGATGATGACCCTACAGACTATCGGTTTCCAATTGCCGTGGCGGAGGAGCCGAAGCTCCGAAACCTTCGACTCCAAACCCGCTGCAGGATGGTTTCTGGTCAGGTGGACCAGGCGGCGGGCCTTGTATTTCGGTATCAGGATGAGAATAATTATTACGTGACCCGAGCCAACGCGCTGGAGAATAATATCCGGCTTTACAAGGTGGTCGGCGGGCATCGGCAGCAGTTCGCGGGATGGAATGGACCGGTAACCGTCAACGCTTGGCATGAGTATCGAGTCAGCGCGGAGGGCGATCATTTTGAAGTTTACTGGGACGGCCAAAAGGTGACGGAGGCTGAAGATGGAACCTTCTCCGCGGCGGGGAAAATCGGTTTCTGGACTAAGGCTGATTCTGTAACCCTGTTTGATGATCTGACAGTCCAGTCGGTTGGAGACTGAGTGACGCACTCCTCCACAGTTCCCTGCATGCTGCGTCAATTCTTCAGCTACTTTCTGTACTTAGGGACATTTGGGTTCGGCGGCCCCATTGCGCTGGCGGGCTACATGCAGCGGGATTTGGTTGAGAAACGCCGCTGGATTTCGAAAGAGGACTACGTGGACGGTTTGGCGCTGGCTCAGTTGGCCCCCGGTCCCTTGGCGGCGCAGTTGGCCATGTACCTGGGCTATGTGAGGGCTGGAGTGTTCGGTGCCACGGTCGTGTCGCTGGTCTTCATCCTCCCTTCTTTCCTTATGGTCTTGGGAATTTCCTGGCTCTACATGAGATTTGGCGGATTGCCGTGGATGCAGGCTCTGTTCTATGGAATCGGTGCCGCTGTCATCGGCATTATTGTGCGTGCGGCCTACAAGCTGACGAAACTGACCCTGGGGAAAGACGTTCTGCTCTGGGCCATCTTCATCGTATTGGCTGTCGCGACGGCGGTTACGCAGACGGAGGTCATCGGGCTCTTCTTAGGGGCCGGGGTCCTCACCCTGTTGGCGAAGACTTTTCCTTGGAGGTGGTCAGACGGTGCTAAGGCGCTTGCTTTCGTTCCCTGGATGGGTTCCGCCTCGGCCGCAGAGGTGGCGCCGGCTACGGCAGCGCGCATTCTCGGCTTCTTTGCCAAAGCGGGGGCGATGGTTTTTGGAAGCGGGCTTGCGATTGTTCCTTTTCTTTACGGAGGTGTGGTCAGGGAATACCACTGGCTCACCGAGCGGCAGTTTATGGATGCCGTGGCGGTCGCCATGATTACCCCGGGTCCGGTGGTTATCACCGTGGCGTTTATCGGTTATCTTGTCAGAGGATTCTGGGGGGCGACGTTGGCGGCCATCGGGGTTTTTCTGCCGGTCTACCTGTTCGTGGTCATCCCCAGCCCCTGGTTTAAGAAGCACGGCAAGAATCCCCAACTCAACGCTTTTGTGAAGGGGGTAACAGCGGCTGCCACAGGAGCGATCGCGGGGGCCTGTCTGGTCCTGGCTCAGCGCGCGATTTCAGATGTTCCGACAGCACTCATTGCCTTAGTGACGTTGGGAGTTCTGATCCGGTGGAAGGTCCCAGAGCCGTGGCTGATTGCCTTAGCCGGGCTGGCTGGGCTTTGCTTGTTCCGTGGGAGCCATGGGATTTAGCTGCGGGATCGTGGGGCTGCCGAATGTGGGCAAGTCCACCCTGTTTAACGCGCTGACCCGCTCCTCGGTGCCGGCCTCCAATTACCCTTTCTGCACAATCGATCCCAACGTCGGGGTGGTCCCGGTCCCTGACCCGCGGCTGGACAAACTGGCCGAGCTTGTCCCCACCCAAAAGGTGGTGCCCACACTCACCCAGTTCGTCGATATCGCCGGCCTGGTCAAGGGGGCCTCCCAAGGGGAGGGATTGGGCAACCAGTTCCTGGGCCACATCGCCGAGGTGGAGGCGATCGTCCACGTGGTGCGCTGTTTCGAGGATCCCCAGGTGGTCCATGTCAGCGGGACGGTCGATCCCCAAAGGGACATCGAGATCATCCAGACTGAGCTGGCGATCCGGGACTTAGGCGTGGTCAGCGCCAACCTCCAACGGCTGGAGAAGCTGACTAAGTCCGGCGACAAGAAGGCGGCCGCCGCGGTGGAAGCGCTCAAGAAGGTGGCCGCTCTGCTGGATCGGGGATTGCCGGCCCGGGCGGCTTTCAGCGCCCTTTCTCCGGCCGACCTGGAGGTGGTCAAACCGCTGAACCTGCTCACCACCAAACCGGTTCTGTACGTGGCCAATGTCGGGGAGAAGGAGCCGATCAGCGGGGAATCGCCGGCTCTCCAAAAGGTCCGGGAGATCGCCGCAAAAGAAGGGGCCGGCGTGGTGGCGATCTGCGCTTCCATCGAGGCCCAGATCGCCGCGCTGGAGTCGGATGAGGAGCGGGCCGAATACATGGAAGCGGTGGGCTTAAAGGAGCCGGGCCTGCACCGGCTGATCCGGGCCGGCCACGAGCTGCTGGGGCTTATTACTTTCTTTACCGTCGGCCCCAAAGAGGACCGGGCCTGGACGGTCCATCGAGGGGCCACCGCCCAGGAGGCGGCCGGCAAGATCCATACCGACATGGCCCGCGGCTTCATCCGGGCCGAGGTGATCGGCTACGACGATTTCGTCGCCTGCGGCTCCGCGGCTGGCGCTAGCGGAAGCGCCACCACGCGCCTCAGCGCAGAGGCGGCCGCCAAGGAGCGGGGGAAGCTCCGCCTGGAAGGCAAGGAGTACCTCGTCCAGGACGGGGACCTGATGCATTTCCGCTTCAGCGTCTGACGCCCCATGTTAAAATAAACTTTCTCTTACCCATGCCAAAGAAGACAGCCCAACGATACCGC
>CAYJTC010000054.1:0-10656 GCA_964372955.1 uncultured Planctomycetia bacterium
TTACTCATGAACTCGTGAACTGGTGAACTCGTGAACGCCTTTCTGACGTTAGGACGCCGGCATAGACTTGCTCCACCTCTTTCACCACCCGCTTTAAATCGAACTGGGCCTGAGCCCGCGCCCGAGCGGCATGAACGATCCGATCCCGGAGGGCCGGATCATTCAACAAGGCGCTGACTCCTTCCGCGAGAGATTGCGGATCCCCCGGCTGGATGAGAAGTCCACTTTCCCGATCCTCGATGATCTCGGCGGGGCCTCCGCTGTTGGTGGCTACCACCGGCACGCCGGAGGCCATCGCCTCCACCATCGCCAGGCCGAACCCCTCCCGATGGGAAGGAACCACGAAACAATCCATCACCGCCAGCGGGATCCGGGTATCCTCCACCAGATGGCTGATCACTACCCGGTCCTGGACCTTCAGCTCGTAGGCGAGCCGAATCAGGTCTGGCCGGGCCGGCCCGTCTCCGACCAGGAGAACCTGCACCTGGGGAAAGTTCTCTGACAAGATGGGCAGGGTTTTTAGCAAGGTGTCAAATCCCTTCACGGGACTGAGCCGGGCGATGGCGCCGATGATCGGCTGCCCGCTCAAACCGTTGGCCTGCCGGAAGGCCGCCACCTGCTCTGTAGAAGGAGGATGAAGGAACCGCTCCGTTTCCACTCCGTTGCGGACCAAGACCACCTGATGAGGCGGCGCCAGCCGGTACTGGTGGATCAGCCGCTCCATGCTGGGGCCGGAGATCGCCATCACGCTTTTTCCCCAACACCGCAGGATTCTCCGGCCGATCCGGAATCGGTACAGGCCGTGGTAGGTGGTCACATAGGGAATCCGGCACAAGCGGCTTAAGCCCGCCGCCAGCAGCTGGGTCACCCGGGTATGAGCATGAATCAGATCCGGCCGCTCCCGGCGGACCCATCGGACCAACCGGGGAAAGGCCAACAGCCACAACTTGGGATTCAGCTCGCTGGAGGTCCGGCACGGAAGGAAGAGGTGGGGAATCCGATCCCGTTGAAGCCGCTTCTCAAACCAGCCGCCGGAGGAGGCCACCTGCGGGGAATGCCCCTGCTCTTTCAAGACGCGGGCTAATTCCGCGACATAGACGGAGATGCCTCCTGTCTCCAGATGGGTGGTTAAGAGGAGGACCTTTATAGATTTTCGATTGACGATTTGCGATTTGCGATTGGAAAATCGTCAATCCTCAATCGACAATCGTCAATCCTCCTTAAGTGGCTTAAGACCGAATCCCTCACCGCCTCCACCGAGATCTCTTTCATGCATTCCATGTGGCCGGCCCCCAGCCGGGGGCAGACCGGCCGGTAGCAGGGGCTGCAGGGAAGATCCACTTTGTGCAGGCGCAGGCGGGGCGAAGGAGGCAGGTGGCGGACCGGATCGGTGGAGCCAAACAGAGCCACCAGCGGCGTGCCTACCGCCGCGGCGATGTGAAGCGGGGCCGTATCGGAACCGACGAAACAATGGGCCCGCCGGATCAAGGCGGCCAGCTCGTTCAGGGAGGTGCGGCCCATCACCGAAACCGGCTTGACCTTTGCCGCCTTGTAAATCTGCTCTCCCAGCTGCCGCTCCTGATCCGACCCGGTCAAGATCACCCGGGCTCGGGCGATCTGACCGAGCTCATCGATCAGCTGGACGTAACGCTCCCAGGGCCAGCGCTTGGAAACCCACCGGGGATGAGAGCCCGGATGAATCACCACCACCGGCTGGTTCTCCGCCACCCAGGCGTCCTTCAACAGCGAACCGGCCTGCGCCTCGTCCGAGGGACCGGGCCACAGCTCCAGATGGGTAGAGGCCCCCTGGATCCCCAGCAGGCCCAGCAGGCGGAACTGGTTCTCTACCGGCGGAATCGCGGTCTTGGGGGGATTCAAGTGATGGGTCAGCAGCCAGCTCCAGCGCCGGCCGTCCCATCCGTACCGTTGGGGAGCCGCGCTCAAGAAGCCCAGCCAATGGCTGGCCCGGTTGTTCTGGAAATCGATCACCAGGTCGAACTGGGCCCGCCGCAGTTTAGCCCCCAGCCGCAGAAGTCCGCCCAAGCGCCCATCCCGCTGGCGGTCATAGACGATCAGGTCGTCCACATAGGGACAGCGCTGAATCAGCTCATGCCCTTCACGCCCCACCACCACCTGGATTTGAGCTTTGGGGAAACGGGCCCGAAGGGCCCGCAGGGAGGGAGTGATCAGGACCAGATCCCCCACTGCGCCTAGCTTCATCACCAAAATTCTCAGCTGTTCGGAGGCCTCCTTGTAAACCTCCAGGGTCTGGTCCACCATCCGCTCCAGCGGATACAGGGATTCGACCCGGCGCCGGGCCGCCCGGGCCAGCTCCGCCGCCAGCCTCCGGTCTTTGAGAAGCGTTACCATGGCCGCCCCTAGGCTGATCGGGTCTGCCGGCGGCACCAGCCACCCGGTCTTCCGATCGACCACCACCTCCGCCATCCCCCCTACCCGAGTGGCCACGACCGGCACGCCGGCGGCACCGGCCTCGATCAGAACCCGGCCGAAGGCTTCCTGCCCGGTCGAGGGAAGAACCGCCAGATCGGTCTGGCTTAAAAGCTGGGGCACATCCGATTCATGCCCCGGAAAATCGATCCGGTCCTCCAAGCCCAGCCGGCGGACCAGCCCCTGCAGTTCCCGGAAATAGTTCTCCTGTCCGGAAGAGATTTTTCCGACGATCGACAGGCGGGCCCTCGGGAAAGATTTGGCCACGATCTGGAAGGCCTGGATCAAGTCCCGATGCCCCTTGATCGGAGACATCCGGCCGATCGCGCAGATTTTCCATTCCCCGCGCGGGGCCTGGGCCCGCGGCTCCCGGTACGGGAATCGGGCCAGTTCCACGCCGCGCGGGATCAGCCGGATCCGTTCCGGCGAAACGCGAAAGTCGTCCACCAGGTGGCGCGCGATTCGCTCGGAGATGGCGATCACCAGCCGCCCCCAACCCATCACCCGGCTGAACAGATGCGGAGCGTAGTAGCCGTGCGCGGTAGTGATGAAGACCGGGATCCGCTGGCGGTTCCCCACCCGGAAACCGGCCCGAGCCGCTACCCGGCGCCAGGCCAGGAACCCGATGATCGCCGGGACCCGGCTGCGGGCGTGGATCACATCCACCCCATGGGACTCCACCACCTCGGCCACCCGCCGGGACAGGGAGAAGAATCCGAATGGCATCTTCCGATGGACCGGCAGGGTGTAATGGATCGCCCCGGAGGCCTCCAGCTGCTCCACCAAAGGCCCTCCTGATGAGATGACGATCGCCCGGTGTCCGTGAGCGATCAGGGCGCGGGTCAAATCTACGGTGCCGGTTTCCACCCCTCCGACCGTGAGGGAAGGAAGCATCTGCAGGATCGTTAAAGCCATGCTTTCAGACCCTCCACGATGGGGTCAGGCCCCTGGGTGCCAGAGGGGTCAGACCCCTCTGGCATCTTCAGGGCTGATTCGAGCGTCGAACCGACCGCTTCCGGAGAAGCCAGCCGGATCTTCCCCCGCCGGCTTAACCCTTCCAGAAACTGGTGATGCTTCGAGTTTTTCTCATCGGTCCTCGGCAGGAACGAGATGACCGGCTTGCGGCGGTCCACCGCTTCGGAAACCATCGAGATCGAATCTCCGGAAACGACCAGCGCCTGGCTCAATCCCAGGATGCAAGGGACCGCCTGCGCGGTCCGCTCCAGCCCTCCGGGACGGTTGCGGTTCACCAGCGCCAGCAGGCGGCAGGAAGACTCCCGGGCCAACCGTTTCTGCAGCCAATCCTCCATCTCCGGGGGAGTTCTCCGGGAGCTGGTGACCAGCAGCTCCGCGTCCAACCGGCGGGCTGTCTCCAGAAGATTTTCCACCAACTGCTGGGTCTCGAGCGGATCGAACCGGATCCCGCGGGCCGGCCCTCCCAGCAGAAGCCCGATCCGTCGTTCTTTCGTGAGCCGCAGTTGTTCCTTCCATCCGGGAAGCAGGCTCTGGTCCTCCTCCCAGGAGGGGACCAGCGCCCCGTCGATCAAGAGCAGGTTCTCCGGAACCGGCCGGCCAGCCCCCGCCTGCCCGGCGGGCAGGGGCCAATCATGCTCCGGGACGACGGAAAGCTGGAACCGCTTCCAGGAAGGCCAGCGGGAAAACAAGATATGGATCGGCCGGGCTCCGACAGACCCCGCCCAAAGCAGATTGAGGCCAGCGGTCGCCGCCCCGCAGGAGATCGACCAATCGGCCGACCGGCCGGAAAGGGCCCGGTACGATTCCGGCGTCAAAGCCCAGCGCAGGAGGATCTCCCCTCCGGAAAAACGTTTGGGAAGGACAGAGGCGGCCAGATTGACAAGGCTTCTTAAAGCCGGATGACGAAAAGCAATTGTCACCGTCTCCACCCGGACCCAAGGCCGCTGGATCTCCTCCAGCCGCGGGTCCTGTTTCAACCGCTCTTCCCAGGCGGCCTGAAGCCGCTGGGCCAGCGCCTTTGCCTGGGAAAGATGGCCGGCTTTGCCGTCATGGAAGATCAGGATCCGCCGCTCCGGACTGGTCTTCCAGCGCCGGTGAAGCCAAAGCCATTGGGCCGGATAGCGGCGGACATAGCGTTCCACCCCCTCCATGTAAGCGGCCACTCCGGCATGGACCCGTTCTTCCAAGGAACCTTTTTCCGGGATAACCAACGGCTCCTCAATGACGATCGTGTGGGCGGCCCCTTGCCGTCGGACCATAAAAACCGGCAGGATCGGAGCGCCGGCCTTGAGACTCAACGTGATGATGCCCGGGGCGGTCGAGGCCAGCCGCCCGAAGAAAGGGGCCAGCACCCCATGGCGTCCGGCATCCTGGTCGTTTAAGATTCCCATGACCTTGCCTTCCTTGAGGCCCTCAATCAGCTCCCGGATCGGGAACCCTTTCGTCACTACCTTGCATCCCTTAGACTCCCGGTAGCTGTTGAGGAGCCGGTTCAGCCGGGGCCAGCCCTGCTCCCGGACCAACGCCAGGGCCGGATAGCCGTGCAGGGCGGAGGTGATCGGGATCAGCTCCCAGTTCCCGAAGTGGGCGGTCAGAAAGGTAACCCCCCGCCCTTTCGCCAGGGCCGCCTCCAGCCGCTCCTGGCTTTCCGGCGCCACTTGCACCCAGCGATCCACGTAGGCCCGGTTCATCGAGGGGATCCGGGCCACTTCCATGAGCGTCATCCCCAAATGCTCAAACAGGCCCCGGAGGATCTTCCGGTATTCACCGGGCGTGTATTGATCCCCGAAAGCGGCCTTCAGGTTTCCCATCGCCGTCGCTTTCCGGGAAGGGATCCCATAGTAAGCCGCCTTTCCCAGACCCGCGCCCACCACGGCTGCCGCCGCGGGAGGAACGCGCCGGACCACGGCGCTTAAAGTCTTAGCGAGCCAGTAAAGTATCGATTCGGTGAAGAAGCTGGCTTTCATCCGGTTCAAACTCCAGTTCAACCTCCAATACCATCAGGGTGATTCCCCTCAAATCCGGGCCGGCCGCAACGGCCAGCAGTTTCGGGATCCGGACCGCATCCTTGGCGGTGGTGACGATCCGATCGATCCGGTGCCGCCGGCAGCGATCCAGAAGCCGCAGGAGCTCTCCGGTCGTATAGGGATGGTGATCCCGGAACCGGATCTTCAAGGCCACCTGCGCCCCGGCCGCGCGGACGGTGGCTTCGAACGACTCCGGCCGGGCCAGGCCGGCCAAGGTGCAGACCCGCTGGCCCGCCAGTTCCTTCATCGACAGTTTCTCGCCGCCCGGCCATCGGGTCAGCCCCACCGGCCGGTACCGGGCGAAAAAGAGCGGGGCCTTTTCGTTCCAACGGCGAAGTTGCGTTTCCAAATCCTTCAGGCCGTCAGGATTCAGATCGGCTTTGGTCACCACGATCAGGTCGGCCCGGGAAGCCGCGCTCACCGGCTCCCGTAAACTCCCGCGCGGCAGAAGGTGCCCATTGCCGAATGGCAGGGAAGCGTCCACCGTCAGGATTTCGACATCTTTCTTGAGCCGCCACTGCTGGTACCCGTCGTCCAGAATCAGCAGGTCGGCCCCCCGCTCCCGGACCGCCCGGGTTCCGGTGGCCAGCCGGTCGGCGCCGACCAAAACCGGGATCGGATCGAGGCGCTGGCTCAAAAGCCGGGCTTCGTCTTTACCGTAGCCCCGGGTCAGAACCGCCGGCCGGCGTCCCTGAGTCCGGAGGCCTTTGGCCAAATGGATCACGAGCGGAGTCTTGCCGGTTCCTCCCCAGGTCAAGTTCCCCACGCTGACCACCGGAGCCGGAAGCCGGTGGACTGGCAGGGTCCCCTGCGCGTAAAACCGGCGGATGACCCAAACACCGGCCCGGTATCCGCTGGCCGCGACGGCCAGAAGCCCGTTCTTCAAGAAGCCGAATACCGCGTCCAAATCCTGCGGCCGGTCTTTTTCCTGAGCCATGACCCTCAAAATCAAAGCGACGGTCCGGTCGGTCGCTCCCCGATGTTCCCGGATCACGGCAAAAGCCCGTTGGCCCAGCTGCCGCCGAAGGGTCGGCTCGCCAAGCAGCTGCCGCATCCGTTCCTCCAGCTCCTGGGCCGAGCGGACGATCCCCATCCCGCCGGCCTGCTGGAGCGCCTCGGCCATCGCCTGGAAATTCTGAAAATGAGGTCCTGTCAGGATCGCCCGGCTGAACAAAGCCGGTTCCACCAGATTATGCCCTCCGTGCGGGACGAGCGATCCCCCCATGAAAACCAGGTCGCAGGCGGCGTAGAATCGGGCCAGCTCTCCGAGCGTATCCAGCAAAATAACGGTGCTTTCACCCTTCACCCTCGACCCTTCACCCAAACTGGTTCGGCGAACCGACTGAAATCCGGCGCGGTTTACTTCCTGCTCCACCTCCGGGATCCGCTCCGGATGCCGGGGCGCCACCAGGAGGTGTAAATCCGGATGATTGGCCTTCAGGTTCCGGTAAACTGCCAGAACGATCCGTTCCTCTCCTGGATGGGTGGAGGCGGCGATCCAGAGCAGGCCGGTTGGGGACAATCGAAGCAGGGCCCGCAGATCTTCCCCGCCGGCCGAGGCCGGCTTCTCATCCAAGTTCAGGTCCCACTTTAAATTCCCGGTCACGGCGATTCGGTCCTTGGCGGCTCCCAGCGCCGCGTACCGGCGGGCGTCCTGAGCCGACTGAACCAGGAAGGCCCGGACAGGGGCCAACGTCATTCGGACGAACGGGCGAATCCAGAGATATCGGCGGTAGGCGGCCGGAGAGAGGCGGCCGTTGACCAGGAGAATCGGAACCTGGGCCCGGTTCAACTCATGGAACAGGACCGGCCACAATTCCGTCTCGAAAACAAGGAACGCCCAGGGACGAATTTTCCGGATCGCCCGGCGGACGATCGGTTGGAAATCCCAAGGCAGGTAAAGAAGCAGATCTTTTCCGTCCCGGACGAGTGGACGGGCCATCTCCCGGCCGGTGGGAGTCACCGTCGTAAAAAGGATGCTCCGGTCCGGAAACCGGCGCCGCAGCTTTTCCACCAGAGGCCGGGCCGCCAACACCTCCCCCACGCTCACCATGTGGATCCAAAGAGGGCAGCGCAGAGAGGCCATCCTTCCCCGAAGCGGCCGGCGGTACCAGCCCAGCCGTTCCATAAGGCCCGGCGCGGGCCTGCGCCGGGCCAGACGCAGAACCAGGTAAACAGCGCCGGCCAGCGTCAGAACCCCCTGATAGAAGAATAGGAACAAATTTTGTTTAAGCTCTGGGATGTGCGGCTTCATACGCTTTCTTCAGACGCTCCGTGGTGACGTGCGTGTAAATTTGAGTGGTGGTCAGTGAGCTGTGTCCCAGCAGCTCCTGCACCGACCTTAAATCGGCTCCTCGGTCCAGCAGGTGGGTCGCGAAGGAGTGGCGCAGGGCGTGCGGGGAGATTCTTTGAGTCGCGCTCACCTGAGCCAAGTATCGGTTCAGGATCCGACGCACCGACCGGTCGGTCAGCCGCCCTCCCAACCGGTTCTGAAACAGGGCACGGTCGGTGTCGGCCTTTTTCTCTCCGAGCTCCCTCTGGTACCGGCGGATCGCCTGAATCCCGTAGGAGCCGATCGGTACCAGCCGCTCTTTTTTCCCTTTTCCCAGCACCTTCAAGGTGCCGCTGATCAGGTCCAGGTCCCGCACCGAAAGCCCAACGAGCTCGCTCACCCGCAGACCGGCCGAATAAAGGGTTTCCAGGATCGCCCGGTCCCGGAGAGCGCTCAAGGCCTCTCCTTCAGGCGCCTCCACCAAGCGGGAGGCCTCCTGCTCGCTTAAGAAAGAAGGCAATTTCCGGTCCTGCTTGGGACGGCTCAGTACCGCGGCCGGGTTGGCCGCAACGTATCCTTCCCGATGAAGAAACCGGAAGAAGGACCGGCTGGAGGCCACCCGCCGGGCAACGGTCACCTTGGAGAGCCCTTTGCCTCTTTGGTCGGCGACGAACTGGCGCAAATCCAACAGTTGGACCTTCTCCCAAGGCAGATCTCCCAGTCCCTGCCGCAGGAGCGCCAGATCCTTGGCGTAACTGCGCAAGGTGTGCGGGGAGGCGTTGCGTTCGACCTTCAGGTAAGCCATAAATTTTTCGACAAAACGATCCATCAGCAGGAAAGGCGTATCCCGTGTCCCGTGTCAGCGTGTCCCGTAGAAGTCCTTCTTCTCGTCTTAGGCTTTCTCACTGGACACCTTGACACTGGACACCGGCAACTGCTTTTCAATGTGGCGGCAGGCCGGAAATTTCGAGCAGCCGTAGAAGACCCCGCGCCGGGAACGGCGCTGAACCAGCTCTCCCTCGCAGCCGGGCTCCGGGCACTTGATCCCGGTGGTGATCGGCTTGGCGAACTTGCATTCTGGGAAACCGGAGCAGCTCAAGAACCGCCCCTTGCGGCCCCATTTGATCACGATCGGCCTGCCGCACTGAGGGCAGATCTCGTGGGTCGGCTCCGGCGCCCGCTTGACCGACTCCATCTCCACGGCGGCCGTCTTCAGGGCGTCGGCGAACGGCTCGTAGAACTCCCGCACGCAGGCGACCCACGGCTGCTTGCCCTCCTCCACTTCGTCGAGCTCCTCCTCCATCCGGGCGGTGAATTTCAGATCCAACACCTTGGGGAAATGCTCGGAAAGCAGGGCCGTCACCGTCTCACCCAGCTCGGTCGGAACCAGGGCACGGCCTTGGCGGATCACGTAATCCCGGCTGGAGATCGTCTGGATGGTGGGGGCGTAAGTGGAAGGCCGCCCGATCCCCAGCTCCTCCAGGGTCCGGACGAGCGAGGCCTCGGTGTAGCGGGGAGGCGGCTTAGTGAAATGCTGGCTCGGGTCGATCGCCACTGCTTTCAGGGGCTCCCCTTGACTGAGCGCGGGAAGAATCTGGTTCTTCGTCGCGGTTTCTTCCTCTCCCTCTTTCCCCTCTTGCCATTCCTTCCCTTCCTTCCCATTTTCTTTTTGTAACACCAGGAAACCGGGGAAAAGCACCCGGGTCCCGCTGGCCCGAAACCCATATTTTCCTGCGGCGATGTCGACGGAGGTCACCTCCATCCGGGCGGAGGCCATCTGGCTGGCCAGGAACCGGTTCCAGATTAAGGTGTAGAGCTTGGCCTGCTCCGGGGTCAGATGCGGCTTGACCTGCTCTGGAGCCCGAACCGCGGAGGTGGGGCGGATTGCCTCGTGAGCTTCCTGAGCCCCCCGTCGGGACCGATAGACTCGGGGAGATTCCGGTAGATATTCCTTTCCGAAACGTTTCTCGATGAACTGCCGGGCCTGTCCTCGCGCCTCGGCGGCGATCTGAACCGAGTCGGTGCGCATGTAGGTGATCAGACCCACCGGCCCTTCGGCCCCCAGATCGATCCCCTCATAGAGCTGTTGGGCGATCCGCATCGTGCGGCCCGCGCTGAAGCCGAGCTTGTTGAACGCCTCCTGCTGGAGGGTGCTGGTGATAAACGGAGGGGCTGGATGACGCTGGGTTTCCTTGCGGGCAATACCGGCCACCGAAAACGGCAGCTTTTTAAGCTCCTCCACGATCTGGCGGGCCGGCTCCTCATGGGGAAGCTCCGCTTTTTTTCCATCGATCTTTTCCAGATTCGCGGTGAACCGCTTCGTCTCCTGTCCCTTGTCCCTTGTCTCTTGTCCTCGCTTTTCTAAGGTCGCGATAATCTCCCAGTACTCCTGCGGCTTGAAGGCCCTGATTTCCTTCTCCCGGTCAACGATCAGCCGCAGGGCCACCGACTGCACGCGGCCTGCGCTCAATCCCCGGCCCACCTTTTTCCAAAGCAGAGGGGAAAGACTGTAGCCCAGGATCCGGTCCAGGATCCGGCGGGCCTGCTGGGCCTCTACCTTGTTCTCATTGATCTGGCGCGGATGCTGGAAAGCGGCCTTGACCGCTTCCGGGGTGATCTCGTGGAAAACGGCCCGGTGGATCTTCTTGCCCTTGCCCAGGATGGTCACCAGGTGGGCGGAGATCGCCTCCCCTTCCCGGTCCGGGTCGGTGGCCAGGTACAGTTCCCCGTAAGGGGCGGCCGCTTCTTTGAGCTCCTTGACCAGCTTGCGTTTCTTCATGATGACGATGTACTTGGGGATGAAGTTCTTCTCCACATCCACCCCGAATTGACTGCGGGGAAGGTCCATCACGTGCCCCTGGGAGGCGATCACCTTGTAGCCGGATCCCAGGAACCGGTCCAGGGTCCGGGCCTTGGTCGGGGACTCCACGATCA
>CAYJTC010000055.1:0-10607 GCA_964372955.1 uncultured Planctomycetia bacterium
GGGGAGGGAAGGAATGACGGTGGAGACCTTCTGGCTGGGGATCGGGTTCCTCTCACAGGCGCTGTTCGCCGCCCGCTTCCTGATCCAGTGGATTGCCTCTGAACGGAGAAAAATCAGCTACATCCCAAAGATCTTCTGGTATTTCAGCATCGCCGGAAGCGTGGGGCTTCTGTTCTACGCCGGGTATCGAAAAGACCCGGTCTTCTTCCTGGGACAGTCGGTGGCTCTTTTAATCTATCTTCGGAACCTGACGATGGTTCATTCGGTGAAATAGGTGAGGAGACCTCTACTCGTTTTGATCCTCCCCCGTCAGGGGGCGCTGCTTCGATTCTTGGGACGTCTGCTGCATCCCTGCGGCATCCTGCTGACCAGCCCAGAGGAGCCCCGTGGAGAGTTCTCCCAGGTTCCCATCGGAGTCTATTACCGCTCCCTGGAATCCCTGGACCGATTTCTTCAGGAGTCGCTCACCCTGCCGCGATTCCCGGGGAGGTTTTCCATCGGTGCGTTGAACGAGGAGTGTTCCATCCGGTTCCAGAGGCAGCGGTTCTTAAGCGCCTTCACGGATGAGTGGAATTTTGCCCGGATGGTGGCGGCCGCTTATCCGCGGGCGAGGCGGCTGGATTTCACGATCGCCAACCCGGCGTTGCGCTCCTTCAGGATCTGGACGGCGGCCCGCCGACAAGCCTTTAAGAGTCTCTTAAAAATTCTGCAGGGCCTTTGGAGAGGATTTCTGCTGGGGCGCCGGGACCCGGTTGCCTCCCTGCGCCCCAGGGTGGTGTGGGGAGGAATCTCTCCTGTTGAGATGCAAGAGGACCCGGGGCGGATTTCTCTGCCGCAGTTTCTTCGGCAGACGGCCGCCCCTCTTCAGTTGAGGGAGGAGGAGATCTGGTTGGTGGGCTATGGGCCCCTCTCCTCTCATCCGCCCACCCCCCAGAAGATCCTTCCTCCGGCTCCGCCGGGAGAGATGTTCCGTTTCCTTTGGGAGGCTCTGCTCGGTTGGTTGCACGTCATCCGGCAGATCCCGCCCCCGTTGTCTTCCTTGGCCGTCGCGGAAAGCGCCCTGGTCTCATGGGCGAGATATTGGCTTGACCTTTGGAAGCCTACTGGCGTGATCGGCACGCTCGGAGAGGTCGGCTGCGATTCCCACTACGTCATAGCCGCGCGCCTTTGCAAGATCCCCGCCTGCCAGGTCTCTTACGCCTCCCTGAATGTTCAGGGCCATCGCTGGGACGATCTGGAGCCAGGATTTCGATATCTTCTTTTCACCCATTACCTGGTTTGGGGAGAGACGCTGGTCTCTCTGCTGAAGCCCTACATCAGCTCGGACGCCCAGATCCTTGTCTCCGGGCCGGTGATGTTCGCTTTGGGTCCTTCCGGAATGGAACAAAACGGGGACCGATTCCGGGTGGGGGTTTTTGATGTCTCTCCCGTCAGCGGGAAGCTGCTGGCCTCGCTCGGGTTGGGGAAGGGCTGGTACAGTCTGGAGGAAGTCGCCCTGTTTTACCGGGAGATTTTGGAGGCTCTTTCAGCGTTGCCGTTTGAGTGCGAGATGGTGATCAAGCCGAAGCGTCCCCTGGACCATCCTCAGGTGATGCCGGGGTATCCTGGACTGCTTTCTCAGCTTCAGCGTCATCCGAAGGTGAGGGTTCACCTCTGTCCGGCTTCGGCGAACCCCTGGCGGCTGCTCGCTTCCTTGGATGCCTGCATCTCCATCCCCTTCACCTCGATGACTTCGGCGGCTCTTCGGATGGGGATCCCGTCGGTCTTTTATGCTGTATCCTCTGAGATTGTTCCGGGCCGCTACAACCTGGATGGAGACCGGCTGATCCGGGGCAAGGCGGCCCTGTCGGCTTGGCTGCAGGAGGTCTATCGGAACGGGCGGGCAGAACGCCGCTTCTATAACCCATCGGAACAGTTGGCTTCTGCGCTTGCCCAGGTGATGGATGGTTCGGTACCCTTAAAGGAGGTGTTGCAGTGATTACTGTCCACGCGCCGAAGAAGTCTATTTTATCGATCGGGACCAGCGGGCTGGAGAAACAACTCGCCATGCTGCCCCGAGAGACGAGATTCTGCAAAAGATGCGTTGTCTCCAACCAGCGGCCCCGGATCGTTTTTGACGAAGAGGGGACTTGCGGCGCCTGCCGGTTCGCCCACTACAAGTACCACATGATCGATTGGAAAGATCGGGAAAAGCAGTTGGAAGAGCTGCTGGATATCCATCGGAGGAAAGACGGCCAGTGGGACGTCGTGGTCCCCTGCAGCGGGGGCAAGGATTCCGCTTATGTGGCCCATCAGCTTAAGACCCGGTACGGGATGCACCCGCTGACCGTCACGTGGGCTCCTTTCCGCTACACCGAGGTCGGCTATCAGAATTTCCTGCGGTTCGTGGACTCCGGCTTCAACAACCTGGTGGCCTATCCGAACGGAAAGATCCATCGGAAATTGGCCCGGCTGGCCTTTGAGGAACTGGGGGACGCCTGGCAGCCCTTCGCCTACGGGCAGATGTGCTACGCCTTCCATGTGGCTCTGCGGTTCGGCATCCGGCTGATCTTCTTTGGGGAGAATGGGGAGGCCGAGTACGGGGGAGATCCGAAGAACAACGACAAACCGTACATGCCGTTGGAGGACTGGGCCCTCTTGTATTTCAAAGGAGCCACCGTGGATAAGCTCCTTGATTTCGGATCAAAGCATAGAGACTATGTGCAGCCGGGCGATTTCGACGAGTCGGAGCTGACCTTTTACCGCCTGCCGCCCGTGGAAGAATTGAGAAAGGCCCAGGTCCAGATGCACTGGTATTCCTACTACCATAAATGGGTTCCCCAGGAGAATTACTACTACAGCGCCGACAACACCGGTTTCAGCGCCAATCCGGAGCGGTCGGAAGGAACCTACTCGAAGTATGCCAGTCTGGACGACCGGATGGACGGCTTCCATTACTACATGGCGTTCATCAAATTCGGGATCGGGCGGACCACCTCCGACGCGGCTCATGAGATCCGGGATGGACATCTGACCCGGGAGGAAGGGGTCAGCCTGGTTCGCCGGTACGATGGGGAGTTTCCGAACAGGTATTACCGTGAGTTCCTCGATTACCTGGGAATCGATGAGGAACATTTCTGGAATGTGGTGGACTATTACCGTCAGCCCCATATCTGGGAGAAGGTTAATGAGAGATGGCTGTTAAAGCATCAGGTTTCATAGAGCCGCGGCTGGTTCTGATCCTGCCCCGGCAAGGATGGCCTTTAAGGATGCTGTCCGCCGGGCTCAGGCCCTGGGGGATTTTGATGACGAGCCGGGACCATCCCGCGGGGGATTTCTCCCGTGCTTCGATCAAATGGTATTACAGCGCCCTGGAGGAGCTGAACCGCTTTCTGTTGGAGCGACGATTCTCGGGATCCGTCCCCGGCGTGTTCTCCATCTCTGAATTGGGTGAGGAGTCAAGGATTCGACTGCAGCGGCAGCTGTTCTTAAGCGTCTTCACCGAGGAATGGGCCTTTGCCAGGATGGCGGCTTGCGCCTATTCCTCCGCCCGCCGGTGGGATTTGACCGTGGCGAATCCCCGGTTCCGAAACCGGCGCCTCCGATCAGCGGCTCGGAAGAACGCCTGGTGCAGCTTCCGGCGCGTCGCCCGGGGGCTTTTCCGGGCCTGCGCGCAGGGGCCTTCTCGAAAAGCCCAGGAGTCGCGGCCTCAAGTGGTCTGGGGAGGGATCTCTCCGATTGAAATGGAAAAAGATCCGAAACGGCTCTCTCTGCCTCTCTTTTTGCAGGAGACGGCCGGGCATCTCGGGATCGAGGAGAAGGAAGTCTGGCTGGTCGGTTACGGCCCTCTGAATTCGGATCCTTTTGAGCCCACCCCGCCTCTTCCTGTCGCCCCTTTGAGGAGCATGATTCCTCTCTTAGGTGAAGCGGCCCGGGCTCTTCTTTCAGTCTGGATTCATTCTAAAACGGTTCCCGCGTTGTTGGCGGTTGCGGAGAGCCCATTGGTTTCCTGGGCTCGCCTGTGGATCCGCTCCTGGAGGCCGGCCTGCGTGGTGGGAACCATCGGGGAGATCGCCCACGACTCTCCTTTTGTTGTAGCGGCCCGGCTGGAGGGCAGACGCGCTTGCCTGGTCTCTTACGCCTCTTTGAACATCCCCAACGTCCATGGGCCTGTCTGGGATGATCTGGAGCCGGGGTATCGGTATTCTCTTTACAGCGATTACCTGGTTT
This sequence comes from uncultured Planctomycetia bacterium, assembly GCA_964372955.1. Classification (GTDB taxonomy): domain Bacteria; phylum Omnitrophota; class Gorgyraeia; order 1-14-0-20-64-10; family 1-14-0-20-64-10; genus CAYJTC01. The sequence goes on from CAYJTC010000055.1 coordinate 4,210, forward strand.
GGGGAGAATCGCTGGTTCGGCTCTTCACCCGGTACGTCTCCTTCGATGCCCGGACGGTGGCGACAGGGCCGGTGATGTTTGCCCCATCCGTGGCGGACAACGGCTCTGACGAGCCAACCGGGAAGCTTCGCGTCGGAATCTTCGACATCTCTCCTCATTCGGAACAGCTCCTGGCTTCTCTCGGGGCGGGGCGGGGGTGGATCACCTTGAAGGACGTGACCGATTTCTACACGGAGATCTTTGACGCATTGAAGGAATTGGGCCCGGATCGGGTGGTGGCGCTCATCAAGCCGAAACGTTCCTTGACCCATCCCCAGGTTGCACAAGGGTACGCCCAGTTCTTAAACAGGCTGTGTCGAGAGGCCCCTTTCCAAGTGGAGCTTCTGGATTCCCGGGAGAATCCCTGGTCGGTTTTCTCTCGGTTGGACGTGGCGATCTCCATGCCGTTTACCTCCATGACCTCGGTCGGAGCCGCCTTAGGCGTTCCTGCTATCTATTATGCTCCCTGTTCTGACGTGGAGCCGGGGCGGCATACCCTGGACGGAGATCGGCTGGTCAAAGGTCCGCGGGCTTTAAGGGAGTGGCTTCAAGGGGTGGCCTCAAAGGGCCCGTCCGCTCATCGAAACTATTCAGGCGCCCGGCAGATGGCGAAGGCCCTTGCCGAGTCCGCCTCGCTGCTGCCGGGACGAAAGGCGGAAGCGGCACCTGTGACAATGGGGATGGCCTAAAGATGCGGATCGGAGTTCTTCTGGTGCTTCTCATCATCCTGGTTGGATTCCTGGGGGCCTGGGCCTATCTGGCTCAAGCCGTGCCGGCCTGGTCCGACGAGATCTCTCACCTGTCGGCGGCCGTAGGGATCCTGAAAACAGGCCAGCCGTTTCATGTGGCTTTCGACCGGAACGCCCAGATCCTGTCGGAGAATCTCTACGTGCGGGGGATCGAGGTGACCCGCCTGGCCGCTTTGGCTTTTCAGCTTTTCGGAGTCTCTGTCCCTGTGGCCCGGCTGGTTCCCTTGGTCTTTATCCTGCTGACCTGGTTGCTCTTCATCGGCTACCAGGCCCTGCGGGGGATTTCTCCTCTTTCGGCGGCCGGAGCGGCATCGGCCCTTCTTTTCTTCGGGCAGAGCATGGTGCTGGAGCAGGCGCTCTATGTCCGGGTTTACGCGCCGATGGGCTTGCTTCTCCTTTTGGCGATGATTGCCCTCTGGGAAGGGTTCCAGGCCTTCAAGAGAAATCGGCCTCTCCGGGCGATTGCCTGGTGGGGGGTCATGGCCGTTTGCGTGGGGGTAACGACTCCCCGCTGGCATCTGATCCCCCTGCCTGTCATGCTGCTGGGGGCCTATCTGTTGCGGGAGAGAAACCGGGTGGCTCTGGCCGGCCTGCCCTTGGCAATCCCAGACCGATTCCGCCGGCTGCCTCTGGGCCGCAAGTGCCTTCTCGGTGGATTGGCCATCTACGGGGTGCTGTCTGTTGGGGCGGTCACCACCTGGTGGCTGGACGCCCTGGCCAGCAAGCTGTTTGGAGTGCAGAGGGCCTTCTCCATCTACTGGGACAACCTGATCGGCCTGACCCGGTTCCTTCTGGGGGTCAACGTGCTGCTTTGGATTTGGGTTCGGGGTGTCCTCCCAAGGCTCAAAGAAAGGATGGAATTCGAGGCGTGGCTCCTGAGCGTGGGGCTGATCTCGGGTCTGGCCATCGGCCTCCTCATGAACCATAATTACATCTTTTACAGCCGGTTCTTCTACTGCTCTGTCATTCTGACCGTGCTGGGGGCCTCCCACTTGATCCGGGTTCTCTCCACTCGCCAAACGGCGGCCGCTGTGGCGGCCTACCTCTTTCTCAACGCGTTCGTTTCCTGGGGCACCTTCCGGTGGGATCGAAGCAACATTCGGGAGGCGGTGGCCTGGTTAAGGCAGAACACTGATTCCGGCGACATTCTGCTGACGTTCAACTCGGATCTTTCCCTGCATGGGTGGGGAGACCTCTGCGACCGGGCCTATCCGATCCTGCGGGAGCAGTACGAGCTTCCCCGGAGCGGTCAGCCGGTGATCCTTGAACTGAAGCCGCGGGTGTCTACCGGGATCACCAGCTACCTGTATCGGGATCCGGCTCGCGCCTCCCGTTGGTATATCCCCAAGGAAGAGCTTAAACGGCTTCTGAATGCTCATCCGCAGGCCGGGGTCTACTTTCTTTTCACCGATCACTACCAGTTTCGGGATCGGCTCTTCCAGCGCACGACCGGGAAAAGCCGGACCCGCCGGAAGGATCTGTTCGGGCTCTTGAAAGAGGGAGATTCTGGGCGGGAACTGATTCCGGGCCTGCGCAGCTGCGGGCTCAGGGAGCTGGACCGAAAACGGCTTCTGGCCGCGCTGGAGAATTTGGATGAGTAAGCCGGTCGGGGTGGCGGTCTTGGGAACCGGGAGCATCGGAATGCGGCACCTGGAAGTCTTAAAGCGGCTTGGGGAGGTGCAGCCGATCGGTGTTCCGACCCGCCCGGAGCGGCTGGAGGTTTTAAAGGCGGCCGGCCTTTCCGCGGCGATTGACTTGAAAGGGGCCGCCCGGATGGGGGCCCGATTCGGGGTCATTGCCACCGACACCGGACGCCACATGGAGGATGGATTGGCCGCGCTGGAGTTGGGGATGGATCTCCTGGTTGAGAAGCCGTTGGCGGCAGACGCTTCCGGCGCCCGGCAGCTGTGCCGCCGCGCTGAGGCGCTGAACCGGAAGCTCCAGGTCGGATGCGTGCTGAGATTCTCCGAGGCGCTGAACCGGTTCCGGGATCTGCTCCCGAAGATGGGCCCGGTCCACGCGGTGGAGATCACCTGCCGGAGTTTCATGCCGGACTGGCGTCGAGAGAGGGATTACCGGTCCTCTTATTCGGCCCGGGCGGCGGAGGGAGGGGTCCTCCGGGATCTGATCCATGAGGTGGACTACGCGGGCTGGCTGTTCGGCTGGCCCGGCGCGGTGCAGGCCTCTTTGAGGAATCTGGGCCGGCTGGGGATCGAGGCCGAAGAGACGGCCGATCTTTTCTGGGAGACGCCGGGCGGGGCTCTTGTTTCGATCCACCTGGACTATCTAACCCGGCCTCACCAGCGGCGGATGACCGCTTTCGGTGAGCAGGGAACCTTGGAATGGAATGGGACGGAAAACAGTGTAGCCCTGGTCCGGGCCGGCCGCGAGCCGGAGGAGACCTCTTTTTCCGATACGCGGGAGGAGATGTTTTCCCGTCAGGCCAGAGCTTTCCTGGAGTCCGGAGCGTCTGGAGGAAACGGCTTCCAGCCAGCTCGGGGGATCGATGGGGTGATGGCGCTGGCGCTCTGCGACGCGGCCCGGATCTCATCCCGGACGCGGAATGAGGAGAAGGTGGAGCAGGCATGACCCCACCACCTCCGTTGGGCGACGTTTCGATGGTTAAAAACGAGATGCTCCGTCGCCTCGACAAGCGGTGCGACGGGCACAACAGGTGTAACCGCTTGTCGCCGCTGTCGGCAGCAGGAACGGAGGTGGTGGGGTGAGCGGGAAACTGCTGGCCGTGGTGCCGGCCCGAGCCGGGTCGAAAGGGCTTCCTGGAAAGAACCTGCGCCCGTTCGCGGGTCTTCCGTTGATCGCCCATTCGATCCTGTTCGCCCGGCTCTGCCCGGAGATCGACCGGCTCATCGTCTCCACCGACTCAGAGGAGATTGCCCAGGCGGCTCGGTCCTTCGGTGCAGAGGTTCCGTTCCTGCGTCCCGCGGAGCTGGCGAAAGATGAAACGACTCTTTGGGAGGTGGTCCGCCACACGTTGGCAATCGTGGAAAGCGCCGGCGGGGAGAGGTTTGACCGGCTTCTTCTTCTGGATCCCACTTCGCCGGCCCGGGAGCCGGCCGATCTTTCAGCAGCGATGCGGCGCTTGGACCAGGTCCCGGAAGCGGACGGTGTGATCGGCGTTTCCCGGCCCGATTTTAATCCGATCTGGCACTGCGTGGTGGAGCAGGACGGCTGGATGACTGATCTGATCGGGGAGGGCAGCCGGTTCGACCGCAGGCAAGAGGTGCCTCCGGTCTATCGGATCAACGGATCGCTTTATCTTTGGAGAGCCGATTTTGTCCGGAACCGAAAGGAGTCCTGGCGGCGGGGGGGTCGGTATCTGATCTGGGGAATCCCGGAGCTTCGGGCGATGTCGATTGACTCTCTGGAGGAATTCAAGAAGGCGGAACTGCTGGTCAGGGAAGGGCTGATCCGATTCCCGTGGATGGAAGGAGTGCAGGCAGGCCGATGAAAACCTTGAGTGAACTTCAGGACCTGACCGGACGCAAGGCACTGGTGATCGGAGGAGCCGGCCACATCGGCCGGGTCGTCTGCGACACCCTGGATGAGATGGGCGCGCAGGTGATGGTGATCGATCTGGCCTCTGCCCGAAAAAACGGCGCCTATCCCTTCATCGCGGGCGATCTGACCGATGAAAAAAGGACCCGGCAAGCAATCCGCAAGGGGATTCAGACTTTGAAGGGGCTTTCCATCCTGGTTCACTGCGCCGCTTTCGTGGGAACCACCCGGTTTCCCGGTTGGGCGGTTCCATTCAGCCGACAGACGGTGAAGGCCTGGGACGCCGGCCTGCGGGTGAATCTGACCTCCGCTTTTGTGGCGGTTCAGGAAGCCCGCTTGGCGCTGGCGAAATCAGGGCATGGATCGGCGATCCTGTTCTCTTCCATTTATGGGGTGGCCGGGCCGGATTTCCGGCTCTATGAGGGGACTTCGATGTCCAACCCGGCGGCGTATGGGGCCTCGAAGGGGGGGCTCCTCCAGCTGACCCGGAGCCTGGCTACCACGCTGGCTCCGCGGGTGAGGGCCAACGCCATCAGCCCCGGCGGGGTGCTTCGGGGCCAGCCGAAAGGATTCCAGAAGAAATACGTTGAGCGGACCCCTCTTCGCCGGATGGCGACCGAGCAGGATTTGAAAGGGGCGGTCGCTTTCCTGGCCAGCGATCTTTCCGAGTATGTGACCGGTCAGAACCTGGTGGTGGACGGAGGGTGGACCGCGTGGTAGCCCCACCACTTGATTTATTTGCTGGTCGCAAACCAGCAAATCGACCCTGGGGGTCGGTCCGCCAAAGGCAGACGAAATCGAGTGGTGGGGTAGCCCCACCACCTGATTTATCCGCCTTTGGCGGATCGGCCCATAGGGCCGATCCAACCGGCTCTGCGCTCTCACCCAGTGAGGTAGTTGGATGAAATCAAGTGGTGGGGTAGCCCCCTGCGTAGGGATTGCCGGACGCAAGATCGGGCCGGGGAATCCTTGTTTCCTGATCGCGGAGGCCGGCGTCAACCACAACGGGCGCCTTCGGTTGGCCAAGCGGCTGGTGGAGGCGGCGGCGGAGGCGGGAGCCGACGCGGTGAAGTTCCAAACCTTCCGGACCGAGAAGCTGGTCAGCGTTGCCGGGAAATCCCAGCGGGAGATGCTCAGGCGTCTGGAGCTCTCGGAGCAGGACCACCGGGCGCTGTGGGATTACTGCCGCGAACGAGCCATCCTGTTCCTTTCCACTCCGTTTGAGGAGGGGAGCGCCGATTTCCTGGGGAATCTGGGGGTGGCGGCTTTCAAGATTCCATCCGGGGAGGTGACCAACCTGCCGTTTCTAGGGCATCTGGCCCGGAAAGGGAGGCCGCTCATCCTTTCCACCGGGATGTCGATGCTGGAAGAGGTCAAGCAGGCGGTGGAGGCGATCCACCGGGAGGGCAACGACCGGCTGATCCTGCTTCACTGTGTTTCTTCCTACCCGGCAGATCCCAGCGAGGCCAACCTCCGGGCGATCCAGACCCTGCGGGGGATTTTCGATCTGCCGGTCGGCTACTCGGACCACACGATGGGAATTGAGGTGGCCTTGGCGGCCGTGGCGCTGGGGGCCTGCGTCATTGAAAAACATGTCACCTTGAACCGCCGGCTTCCGGGCCCGGATCAGCATGCCTCTTTGGAACCGGCGGAGCTGAAAGCTCTGGTTAAAGGGATCCGGGCGGTGGAGTCAGCGCTGGGACATGGCCGGAAAGAGCCGGTTCCCAGCGAGCAGGCCACCGCGGCGGTGGCCCGCAAGAGTCTCGTTTCCGTGAAGCCCATTCCGGCCGGAAGTCGGTTGACTTCTGATCTGATCGCCATCCAACGGCCCGGGACCGGACTGCCCCCGGCGATGCTGCCCCAGGTGCTGGGACGCAGCGCTGCCCGCGACATCCCGGCGGGGACTCCCTTGACCGAGGAGATGCTGGGCCGCCGCAGTTTTTCTCCACTTCGGCGGCCCAGGGGAGCTGTGCGCCGAGCGGAGCGAGGAAAAGCGAGGCCGTCGGGCCGAGCGACAGCACAGCGGGTGGCCGACCCGGAGGCCGTCCAGTGGACGGCCGGAGGGCGCAAACAATGAGGCGATCGATCGCGGTG
>CAYJTC010000056.1:0-10561 GCA_964372955.1 uncultured Planctomycetia bacterium
GCCTTGCGGCACGTGCCCCTCAAGCACGCGCGTATGCCAGTTCCGCCACGTCCCCGAAGTTTCTATCTAGGAAGGTGGTGAGCCTCAGATCACCACGTCCCCGATGAGTTCTCCCTTGAGTATAGTATACTCTCTACGAGGAATCCTAACATGCCGACATTCGTGGGGATGGGTAACAGCCGGCAGGCCAACTCGTTCCAGGCCGGAGAAGAAGCGGCCTCCAAAGCACTCGAGGCGATGGGGCATGCTGTCCCGGACCTGGTGCTGGCATTCGCTTCCGTGCGGTTCGACCAGGAGGCCCTGCTCAAAGGGATCGGCTCCGTCAGCCGGAAGGCCCCGGTGGTCGGCTGCTCGACGGCCGGCGAGATTCAGCACGACCTGCCCGCTTTCCGGTCGGTCGTGGTGATGGCGATCCGGTCCGACCGCCTGCAGGCGGCCGTCGGGATCGGCAGCGGGATCTCTCAAAACCCCCGCCAGGCCGGCCGGGAGCTGGCCGCGGCGGTCGTCGCTTCCCGCCTGGAAAATCCGCATGGGCTGATCCTCTTCCCCGATGGGCTGACCGGCAACGTGGCCGAAGTGATCCGGGGAGCACAGGACGTGCTGGGCTTGAGTTTCCCGATCGCCGGCGGATCGGCGGCCGATGACTTCGAGTTTAAGACCTGCTGGCAGTATTTCAACGGAAAACCCCACACCGACTCGGTGGTGGGGATCCTGCTGGCCGGCTCCATCTCTCTGGGAATCGGGGCCCGCCACGGCTGGCAGCCGCTGGGAAGACCCCAGACGGTGACCCGCGCCTCCTCGAACGTGGTCTACGAGGTGGAGGGCCAGTCGGCGGTCGGCCTTTACGAGACCTATTTTGGGATGAAGCCCAACTCCCTGAAGACCGAGGAGCTGGCCCGGATCTCCACGATGTACCCACTGGGTTTCCCGGTTCCAGAGGAGGAGGAGTACCTCCTGCGCAACGCCGTGGGGATCGAGCCCGAGGGTGGCCTGATCTTCTCGGGCGAGGTGCCGCAAGGTTCTGAAGTCCGCCTGATGATGGGATCCAAAGCAAAAGCCTTGGCCGCGGCCCAGTGGGCGGCGGAGCAGGCCAAGCTGGGAATCGGCTCCCGAACTCCTTTGTTTGGTCTGGTCTTCAGCTGCGTTTCCCGGGCGCAGCTGTTCGGGCGGGCCTTAGGCCGGGAAACGGCCTTGATCCGCCAGACGCTGGGGGAGGAGACTCCCTTGATCGGTTTCTACGACTATGGGGAGCAGGCCCCGCTGACCGCGGCCGGCTTCCGGGGACGCAGTCACCTTCACAACGAGTCGGTTGTGGTGGTAGCTGTTTCCGCCGCGTGAGTCTTAGAGGAAACCCCACCGATGCCGCTGTCGATGAAGCTGACCCTGGGGGCAAGCCTTCTTCTGCTGGGGGTGATCGCCCTCTCCGAAACGGTCCTCCTGCGGATCGCCTACGCTTTGTTCATGATTCTGCTGGGAATCTATCTGTTCGGCTCCCAGGAGATGATGCGCCGGCAGTTGAGCGCCTACCGCAAGGAGTTGGACCGGGTTAACCGGATCTGCGAGGAACTGGACCAGAACACCAAGATCATCGTCCAGACCGACCTGGAGCTCAACCGGACCCAAGAGGCGCTGGACAAAAAGGTCGCAGGGCTCTATACCCTGCATGAGCTGTCCAAGAAGATCCTCTCGGTCCGGTCCGTGGCGGAGCTGTGCCGGCTGGTCACCGAGGCGGCGGTCGCCTCGCTCGGGTTCGAGAAGGCGGTCCTGTGCCTGCTGGAACCGGATTCTCGCGGGAAACCTCTGGTCTTTAGTCACTCTGGATTCGAGCCGGAAGAGTACGCCCGGCTGGAAGCTCCCGCACTGATTGAGGAAATCCGGCACCCGGTCCTGGATCGGGCCGAACCGCTTTTCACCGGAGGACCCGACGGCGCTGGAGAAAGGGTCGGAACCGAATCGACCGCGGTAGTCCCCCTGCTCCTGAAGGGCAAACCGCAGGGGTTCCTCCTGGCCGGGACCAACCCGCCGTATCCAAAGCTGGAGCCAGCCGACGTGGAGCTGATGTCGATCCTGGTGAGTGAAGTGGCGGTGGCGATCGAGAACCTCCAATTGTACGAAGCGCTCAAGCGCTCCCACGACGAATTGGAGGAACGGGTCAAGGCCCGCACCCGGGAGCTGGCCCAGGCCAACGAGGCGCTGATCCGGCTCAACAAGATGAAGTCTGATTTCGTTTCGGCGGTCTCCCATGAGCTCAGGACTCCTCTCACCTCCATCAAGGGATACACGGCGCTGGTCTGGGGAGGCAAGCTCGGGCCCGTCAGCAAGGAGCAGTCGGAGCGTCTGGCGAAGATCAACCGGCACACCGATTACCTGTCCAACTTGATCTCCGACCTGCTGGATATCGCCCGGATCGAATCGGGCCGGGTGGGCATGTCGGTTAAGCCGATCTCGCTTCCTTCCCTGATCGACATGGTGGCCGACATGGTCGCCCCGCAGCTCAAGGAGAGAGCTCTGGATTTAGACGTGGAGCTGCCCACGGACCTTCCGCTGATCCAGGGGGATGAAAGCCAGTTCCAGCGGGTCTTCGTGAACCTGCTGTCCAACGCGATCCGGTTTACTCCACCCAAGGGCAAGATCACCATCCGGGCGATCCCGGACAAGGCCAACCTGCGGATCGACGTGACCGACACGGGTTTAGGGATTGTTCCGGAGGACCTGCCGAAGCTGTTCCAGGAATTCTTCCGGGCCGACAACCCGATCAACCGGGAGCGCAAAGGGACCGGCCTGGGGCTGGTACTGGTTAAAAAGATCGTGGAGGCCCATGGCGGCAGGATCGGTGTCTCCTCCCGGCCGGGCAAAGGGTCCACCTTCAGCTTCACACTGCCCTGGCAGCCGGTGGCTCAACCGGTCGGACACGTTGACACAGGACACGGGACACGCCTTTAGAGCATGGATAAGAAGCGCATTCTAGTGGTGGACGACGAGAAGGACATCGTGGAGATCATCTGCGACCTCTTGAAGGGTGATGGGTACCGGACCCTGGCGGCTTACGACGGGGATCAGGCCCTTCAGATGATCGGGCGGGAGCCGCCGGATCTAGTCATCCTGGACATCAAGATGCCGGTCGTCGACGGCTTCGCGGTGATCGAAACCGTCCGGGCGATTCCCTCTCTGGTTTCAACCCCGATTATTGTCTTGACCGCCACTCAGATCATCCAAGAGGTCGAGGACCGTCTGAAGAATTTCAACATCCAGACCTGCATTTCTAAACCGTTCGAGCCCACCGAGCTGCTGGCGGCCGTTAAAAGGGGGCTGGAAAAAGGATGAGCGAACGGATTCTGGTGGTGGATGACGAGCCGGACATCCGGGATCTCCTGCGGCTGACGCTCGAGGGGGATGGGTATGAGGTCTACGAGGCCGCCGATGGCGAGGAAGCGCTCCTCATGGTCCAACGGGCCAGCCCTCATTTGGTCCTGATGGATTTTAAGATGCCCCGCTTAAACGGCGGGCAGGTTTGCCAGGTCTTAAAGAAGGACATCCTGCTCCAACAGCTGCCGGTGATCCTGCTGACCTCCAAGGGGGAGGTGGTCGACAAGGTGCAGGGCCTGGACGCTGGGGCCGACGATTACGTGGTCAAACCCTTCGACCCGATGGAGCTTCTGGCTCGGGTGCGGATGGTTCTGCGGCGCACCGCCCGGGCGCTGGACGCTAATCCGCTTTCGAAACTTCCGGGCAACGTCTCGATTCTGGAAGAGCTCCAGCGCCGGCTGGACTTAGGGTCGCCGACGGCGATCTGCTACATCGACCTGGACAAATTCAAGACCTTCAACGACACCTACGGCTTTAAAAGGGGCGACGAGGCGATCAAGGCAACGGCCCGGATCCTGCTGGCCACGATGCGGGAACGCGGCAACCCGGACGATTTCCTGGGACACATCGGCGGGGACGACTTCGTCCTGCTGACCACCCCGGACCGGGCCAACGCCATCTGTGAGCGGATCGTCACCCGGTTCGCGCAGGCCGCGCCGGAATTTTACGAGGAGGTGGACCGCAAGCGGGGCTTCATCGAGGCCAAGGACCGGGACGGGGTGGTCAAGCAGTTCCCCTTGCTGACCGTGTCGATCGCGGTGGTCACCAATGAACAACGGCCCTTGAAACACGTGGCGGAGGTGGCCCAGATCGGGGCGGAGCTCAAGGAGTGGGTCAAGTCCAAAGGGGGCAACCGCTTCGTCACCGACCGCCGCATCGAACAATAACCGGGGACGTCCTAAAAAGGGACACCCCAGACACCCTACACTCCCTCCAAAACACCGGCATGCCTAGGGACGTCCTTGATCTTTAGACTTCGGTCGAGAATCTCTTCATAGGGCCTCGGCGCTGCCACATAGGCCTGATAACTTTCCTGACGACGTTCCGGAGTAGCACCCAGGGCTAAGAAACCTGGGGATGGCTTTAAAAGTTTGTTTTGCTTACCTCCTGCGTAGAATTTATAACTTGACCACGGATACTCTCCAGAATCCTCAACGATTCCAGCCCGCACCGGATTTCTCTCGATGTATCTGGCACATTCGAGGAGATATTCGTCGCTTTCAATGGGAATGCTTTTATACCTTCCCTGCCAAAGATGGCCGCTGTGTTGGTATCGCTTTCGAAAATACTTCTCATAAACCTGATTAATCCCCTGCATGATCTTCTTTAGAACCCTGAATTCCTCTATGTGAACCAGCAGATGAACGTGATTCGGCATAAGACAGAAATGGTGAAGCTCCCAACTGAACTGCTGTTTGTATCGAGCAAGGACTTCTAGGTATGTCTGGTAGTCTCTGTCTATGGAAAAAATCCCCATCCGGTTATTCCCACGAGTCAGGATATGGTAATAGCCTGTTCCACTTGGCTGTCTTGCAAATCGCGGCATCGCTTTTTGTCCTCCTGTGTCAAATATAACCGAATCCATAAATATATACAATATTTTTTATTAATAAATAAATCCCAAGAACAGACGCGTTGTGCGGAACTGGGGACCTAAGGGGTATGCGAGGGAAGAAAAGTGACGTGTGTGGGGTGTCCCCTTTTGGGACGTCCCCGGTTTAACTACAGCATGCCGCTGTGGGTGGCGGTGCGGTCGAAGATCTCGTCCAGGGCTGAACTGACCCCCCCTTCCTCCAGGCCGGCGGCGGGGAGCTGACCGCGCCAGACCTGCGCCTGGACCCAGACGGTGCCCCCTTCACGCAGACGATTCGCCATTGCCTTGGCATCGATCCGTCGGGCAGGCTCAAGGGAACCAGAAACAGGTACTCTGTCCCAGAACCAGAAATCGACCGGGGCCTGTTGAAAGGCGTCGATGTCGTGATCGGTCAAAGGATCGTCTTTGCGGTAAAGGTACATTGTTTTCGTGTCGGAAAGGGCCTTCCATTCCATCCCCGGCTGAACGGATTCAAGAAGAGTCTTAAAACGATCTCCATGCCAGTCGACGGCGGCCACCAGGAAAGTCCCGCCGGGCTGGAGCAGCTGGGGAGCCAACCCCATGACCTCCCAGGTCATCGCCAAGCCATCCGGCCCGGACTGATAGTAAGAAGAAGGCTCGGAGAATTTCCCGGCCGGTCGCTGGCTGGGATTCATCACCAGAAGATCCACCGGAGGCCCGCGGGAGGAAACGTCCCCGGCCCGGATCTCCAGCTTGCGCTGCTCTTCAGGGGAAAGATTCATGAGACGGTTGAGCTCCAACACCCGCTTCAGGTCCGGATTCTTCTCCACCGCCTGCACCTGAGCCACCTTTGGGGAGCTGGCCAAGACCAGACTCACCAGCCCATGGCCCGCTCCTCGCTCTTGGGCCAGCACGGTTTTCCCCTCCGGAAGATCTTCTAGATAAAGCGCGATTCCGCGCAGGAGCGAACCCGTGACAAACGAGGGCCGGCCCGAAGCTGGGGTCAGGACCAGCGTGTACTCCGGCCCCGATTCTCCGAATGGTTGGAAAGTTTCGATCTGGATTCCTTGATCAGGTTTCCCTCGCGGCAGGCCCTTTTTGAATCGCTGCATTTCAGCTTCGCGCTGGACGGGATCCTTATTCTCGTTGATCTGGAGAGCGCGGGCGTGCAGCGCCAAGAGAGCTTCCTGCAGGGAACCGGAATCGCTCGAGATCAACCGCTCCGCCCAAGACTCCTCCTCCAGCCCGGCGGCGGCGGGCAGGCACTCGAAGATGAAACCCATCATCTCCGGCAGGAAACGATCCTCGGGAAAATGGGGCATTTCCTCGATCACCTTCAAGGTGCCGCCGCCAGCCACTTCTTTCAGGAAAGCTTGGACTTTCTGTTCCGACTCTCTTAAACCATTGCAGTAAATCCCCGGATCCTTGTCACGGCCTCCAATCACATAGAGGAACGGGACCCCGGCCTGCCGGATGAGCTGGACGGTCTGAATCGGGTCGTAATGCTCCCAGTCATAACGCGGATCCTGGAGCCAGAACCGCTGGCCCCCATTGATCCCGGCTTCTTTTCCCTTCTCCCGCCACTCCGCGAGGAGCCGCTCCGCCTTCGCCAGAGGAGCTTCATTTCCCAGGTTCATCAAACCCATCAGGGCGGTCCCCGGCAGATGGATCCCGCCGGCGATGTTCACCACGCCCCGGAGCTGAATGCCCAGATCCTTAAATCGGCCGTCCCCTTCCAGGATCGCCTTCGCCGTTTCCTGGCAAGTCACCCCGCCGGCGCTGTGGCCGGCCAGAACCAGCCGGGATAGATCCGCCTGCGGGACCTCTCGTTTTAAGAATCTCAGCAGATCCGCCAGGTCATCGATTTGCTCTTGGAGGGAAAATTCAGCCAATGAACCAGCGCTTAAGTTTCCGTTGCTGCCGGATCGGGAACGGTTGTTCCGCAAATCCGGAATGATCACCCCGTATCCTCGATCCGCGAACCAGATCGCGATGGGCCGCATGTCCTGCCGGCTGCGGGCGTACCCGTGCGGGAGGACCGCCACCGGATGGGGACCCTTCCCATGCGGGATGATCAGGGTGAAAGCGATTTGCTCATCCCGCGGGTTTCTGATGACCAGATCCTCTTCTCCCTCCGAATGAAGTGAGGGAAGCTCAACCGCACTGTCCAGATGCAGACGAACCCGGCCTTTCCATTGAGTCAACCAGCCCTCTTGCCGCCCGTAAACCAGCCGGATCTCAGGAAAGCCGGCCAAGCGCACGACCGAAGGCGCTGTTTTCCCGCGCTCCTGGTCAAACCAGAAACAGATCCCGGCCGGGAACTGAGAAGCCTTCTGGGCCAGAAGCTCCTTCAAGGCGGCTTGATCCGGAAGGCGTTTTCCCTCCGGAACCGGGATGACCAGAAGATCCTTCGCCGGCTGGAGCAGCTCGTAGACCCGGGCACGGTGCAGGTTAGCCCGGACCTGTTCGGCCGTCACCGGCATCCCCCACCCTTCCATGTGGAGGATGCCGGCCACCACGGCCCGATGCAGGGCCTTTGATTCCGGAAGACCTTCCTGACCGAACCGGGTCAGCGCGCCCAGAACCACATCTCTGGCTCCGGTCACGTAGGTCAGCTCCAGAACCGGGGAGGGAACCGCATGATACCAGCCCTCTTCGGAAATCAGGATCTCTCCGGCCTCCCCGAGGGAAACAATGAATTGGCTCACCCCGTGCCGGCGGCGCAGGTCATCCGCCTGCTGGGCGATCTCCTCCGGCAGCGGAACCCTTTCCTTATCTGGAAAATGGGACAGGCGGGCGAACGCCTCAAAGTCGATGTGGAAGGTATAGGGGTGAGCGGCAAGAATCGCTTCGCAAGTTTCGCGCGACCAGGAACTGCTGGCGGCCACCGCGGTGGACCAGTGAAGTTTCCCGGCTTGCCCGATCAGGCCCACGAGGGTCCGGGCAACCCATTCGGAACCCTCTGGTGAATCCACCTCCGCCAACCGTTCTCCGATGACCAGAGTTCCTCCGGGCTCCATTGCTCGCATTCGTTCCAGCGTCGCTTTAACGGCCTGCTGGACCAACCCCGAGGGAATCCGCGGACTTTGGCTGATCCGCCCATTGACGCTGACCCGGGTCTCACCAGCCCCTTCCACAGAAATCGGAATCAGGTTTTCTCCCTGAAATCCTTTCCGCTCCAAGCCCTTGATGAGATCCAGCCCCGTCCGCCCGGCCCCGACCGCCACGACGGTCACGGCGCCTCCGACGCCTAAGTTTCGGGCTCCCCGGGCCGCCGCCAGAGGGCCGCCCCCTTCGGTGAGCTGCCCTTCTAACCGGAGCTTCTCATCCACCTCGCGCGTCTGGAGGAAAAGATCCCGGGTTCCATTAAGACTGAGGACAAGGATCGAAGCCCCTTTAGGATCGGAAACAGGAGCCGGCGAGGGTGGCTCCACCCGAACCAGGGGAGCCGATGGATCGGGCTGGGCGTTCTGGACAAAGTGATCGTAAGCGGTTCGAATCGCCGCGTCATCCTCCAACCGGGCAAACGGCTTGGGAAAAGCAGGCGTGTGTGGCTCTAAAGAGGGAGGTGCTCCAAGGATTCCGTTGAGCTGAAAAGCCAACTCCAGCCGGGCGGCCAGCGTCGGATCCTCGTACTGCTGGGCTGACTGAATCTCAACGTAGCCGCTGGAATCAATCAAGGCGTCCAGGATCGGCGCCCCTTTCCGGATGTCCGGGTCCGGGTGGCCGGGCTTAAAGGGAAACGCATACCTGTCCATCTGTTCCCGGTTAAGGAGGTAATCGCGGCCACCCCAGGAGCGGATCCAGTAATCCTGGTCGGCGAGCGGCTTGACCGCGCCTCTGGGAGCCGCCGCCGAATCCTGAGAAGAGGCCGGGTTCCATCCGATCACCACCGGCTGAACCCCATCGCGCGAATTCCGCATCCACAGTTTGGATTTAAGAGGAGTGGCCACTCCTCGGGATCCAAACCGGCCCAGATCCACCGGATGGATCCGGAACCAGCCTTGTTCCTCTAGTCGGCGCACCTGCCTGTTCCAGCGGACCTCCACGGTGAACAGGTGCTCCCCCACTAAATCCTTCCGGGCCGGAACCCCTCCCTGAAAGCGAACCTCACTCCGGGACCCTCCCGCGTTGATCGGGATCATCGGAACGTGCCAGTGTTTCCCGGACCTGTCGACGATCCGGGCCGCCACCTCCAGCTTTTTTTCCTTGAGAAGCCCTGCAATCTCCTGGCGAACATGAAGGGGAACAGCCCCTCCATAAAGGTAGCTGGGGCTCCCATCATGGCTGATTCCCGGAAGCTCGAACAGCTCTGGAATCACTCCCCCGAAATTGACCAGGGATGCGTAAATCTCCACCCCGATGGGCCGGCCCGTCGCGGAAACAAAAGCAACAGTGGCCAATGGATCCTGGCTGGAGGGATAGACCGCGCCTCCATCTTTCCAGACATCGATCGGAACTGGCCCGCTCGCCTCCTCCGGCTCCGGGAAGACCGGCCCCTCCTCCAACCCCGCCTCGGCCAAACCGACAGCCGCCGTCAGAGGGAGATTCCACCATGGCACGAAGAGAATAGAGATCCGATACGTCCCCGTTCCCGGCCGCCCACCCTTTACCGGCTTAAAATGGAGGGTGAACTCTCCCCTCTGGAGATGATCTCTATCCTCCATCTCCCGATAGGAGTAGCCGGCCTGCTCCATCCGGTTGTGGAAGAAATCTGAAAGGGTGATGGTCTGAAGCTGGAGGTGGGCGTCTAACAAACGAATCCAGCGGGGGGGCAGTACGATGGTCAATGGCTCCTCCAGGACAAGGACCCGCCAGATTTTCTCCGCCGGCATCTGAACAACGGCCCGGCTCATCATCTTTGTCAATGAATCCCTTTCCGGAACCTCAAGCTGGGGAAGCCGAATCAGATGGGCGGCGAAATCGGGCGCCAGATTCCTCGGGTATCTCCGTTGTTTCAGCTCCGCCATGACCCGGATTGCCTTGAGGCTGTCCCCGATGGCTTCAACGAAGGCCTTCTCGATCTTTGGCCGGTTCGGAAGCGCGACCGGCTTCTCATGGAGAGCCTGCCAATAATCGGCCAGGGCCTTTGCCTGCTCTTCCTCGCTGGGGAACTTATGCTTTAAGAAACCGACCCAAGCGGCAATGAAACGGGCCGCCGGCTCCGGGCTGTTCGGATGATCCTTGACCAACCGCACGAAGACGCGGCCGCCGAACCGATCCTGCGGCCGGCGGAGATCCAGCTCTTCCACGAACGCCGACGGGGAGGCCGAGTCCGACTTGACCCAGAGGGCGGCGATGTCCGAATCCTGGTCGCCTGGAAAATCGGGCTGCAGGATCTGCCGAAGCCGATCGACCCGGAATTTTTCCTCTTTGGTTTCCTCCAGGCCGGCGCGGACGAGGTGATGACCCTCTTGGTCCTGGGGAACGCGGAGGGCGAAGGCAGGGGAAGCCGTGTTAAACGACAGAGAGAGAGTCATGAAAGAGACGGTGAGTTTTCTGATCAGCATGGTTTTAGACTTTAAAAAAGTATGCCACAAGCGGGCTCCTGTGGCAATGGGAAAATTAACCTAACTTTATACGATTAACACGAGTCATGCAATCTGAGCCGTTCACCCTGAGCCTGTCGAAGGGTGAAGA
>CAYJTC010000057.1:0-10407 GCA_964372955.1 uncultured Planctomycetia bacterium
CCCTGTTCTCCCTGTTCTCCCTGTCTCCCCGTCTTTATCAGATCTTCCTCCGCCACCTCATGCTCTCGCATCAGATCCCGCGGAATATACAGCCGGTCTTTCTGAAGAAAGTCGATCGACAGGTCCTGCCAGTGATTGGCCAACTGCAGACCGGTGCAGATGGAGTCGGAGTGCCGGTGGAGATCCGGGCTCTGAACCCCGAAGACAGTCAGGACCAGCCTCCCCACCGGGTTGGCGGAGTGGCGGCAGTAGTCCATCAGCTCCGCCCAATCCTCGTAACGGCGTTTGGTCACATCCAGGGTAAAGGCGGTCAGCAGATCATCCAGAAGCCCAACCGGCAGGCGGCAGCGGCGGATCGCGTCGGCCAAAGCGATAAAAATTGGGTGTCCTTCGACTCGGCCGTTCGCCCTGAGCCCGTCGAAGGGCGAACGGCCTCGCTCAGGATGATCGGGGTTGCTTGCACAGGCCCAGAGGGCTGCCTTCCAGCCCTCCAGCAGCTCCAGGGAACGGCCTTGGTACTCCCGCTCATCGGCGAAATCATCGGCTACCCTCGCGAAGGCATAGATCGCTGCGATAAAGGGCCGCTTATCCTTGGGCAGAAGAAAGGAAGCGACCGGGAAATTTTCATAATGGTGGGAGGTGATCCATTCGCAGTACCGATACGCTTCCTCCAGAGCTGAAGGGGTCCGCATGGCAGCTATTATAGCGCTCCGGCTTCCGCAGGCGATGCCGGCTCGCTGCGGACCGGATCGTAATGAAGCCGCAGGCGGCGCAGGGCCGGCGCCTTCCAGGCGGTCACCGCGACACAGATCCAGGTCAGCAGCCCCCCCAGGATCACCGACGGCACCACCCCGAACAGCTTGGCCGCCAAACCGGATTCAAAGGCCCCGATCTCATTGGAGGAGCTGATGAAGAAACCGTTTACCGAGGAAACGCGCCCCCGCAGAGGGTTGGGCGTCATCGCCTGCAGAACGCTGGCCCGGATCACCACGCTGACGTTGTCGAACATTCCGCTTAAAGCCAGCAGAAGAACCGACAGCCAGAAAACCTCAGATAATGGAAACAGGATGATGCATCCTCCGAACAGGGCCACGGAGATCATCAGCGCTCGTCCGGCCTGCTCGAAAGGGGGCCGGTGCGATTGGTAGAGGGCCATCACCAGAGCCCCGGCCGCCGGGGCGGCTCTGAGGACCCCCAGCCCCGAGGAACCGACCTGGAGCCGTTCCGCGAAGATCGGCAGCAGGGCCACCATCCCTCCGAACAGCACGGCGAACATGTCCAGACTCAAAGCCCCCAGGATCGCCTGCTTCGAAAAGACGAACCGGATCCCTCCCATCAGGCTGGCCCAGGGAGATTCCTGCGCCAAGCCGGAGATCGGCGGCTTGACGCTCATCCGGCCGGCGAACCAGATCCCGATCCCCAAAAAGAGGGCTACCCCGGCGTAGGCCCGCGGGGCGTCGAACCAGGCGTAGGCCCATCCTCCGAGGATCGGCCCCAGGATCGCGCCGACCTGCCAGAGGGTGGAGTTCCAGCCGGCGGCCCGGGAGTAGATCTCCTTGGGAATCGTCATGTCCACGTAAGCGGAAGCGGCCGGCCAGAGGAAACTGCTGCAGACGCCGGTTAATCCGATCACCAGATAGAGAGGCCATAACCGGTTTACCCCGGCCGCGGATAGGGCCAGGAAGGCCAGCGCGCAGACCCACAGCCCGGCCTCCGCCGCGACGATGATCCGCCGCTTCTCCGAGCGGTCGGTCAGGTACCCGGCCCAGAGCAGGCATCCCATATAAGGAAGAGCTTCCGCTAGCCCGATGAACCCTAAGGCCAACGGGTCCCGGGTCAAGGTGAAGATCTGCCAGCCGAGCACCACCGCCTGCATCTGGACCCCTAAGGTGATAAAGAACTTGGAGGCCAGCGACAGGCGGAAATCCCGTATCTTTAGAACAGCGTAGCTTTCCGACATGAGAGCAGGTAAAATAATAACATGCGTTTCTTTCTTTGGGCACTCCTTGCGGGCATTTTCTTTGCCTGCGCGCCGGGGGCTCAGGCAGCCAGCGTGGCGAGCTCCTTGTCGTGGTTGAAGTCCCGGATTGCGGCAACCGGCCTGATCGATTCCTTCGTGGAAGACCAGGTGGACTACTCCTACACCTACGACAACGCCTTGGCGGCGCTGGCCTTCATCTCGGCCGGGGAGTTCGCCGCGGCCCAGAAAATCCTGGATGCCTTCCTGGCGATCACGCCGGATCCTTCCGGAGGGTTCGTTCACCGTTACCACACCGCCGACCGCCGGGCCGATGGGATCCTGTTCACCGGCTCGAACGCCTACCTCCTGCAGGCGATGAACCTCTACTACAAAGAAACCAGCGACGCCCGGTACAACAACCTGGCCCGGAGAATCGGAGATTTTCTTCTTACTCGCCAGGACGCCGATGGGGGGCTTTTCGGACGGCTCGGATACACCTGGAAAAGCGCGGAGAATAACCTGGGGGCTTTAAGCGCCCTGCACAACCTGGGCAAGGTCCAGGGAATTCCCAACTACGTCGACCGCGCCGCCCTGATCCGGAACTTCCTGATCACCGAATGCTGGGACGGGATCCGCTTCCTGCAGGGGGAGTCGGACCCCGGCATCGTCACCGACGTGCAGGCCCTGGGAATTTTGGTCCTGGGAGCGACCTACAAGAACGGGGCTTATTGGATCGAGGGGCAGACCCTCAACACCAAACGCTATTCCGGCCGCAAGACGGTGACCGGTTTCGACATGGCCCCGGACAAGGACACCGTTTGGACCGAAGGGACCCTGCAGGAGTCGCTGGCCTTCGCGGTGGCTTCCGATCTGCCCAGGTCCAATTCGTACCGGATCGAAGCGGAAAAACTCTCGAGACCCAATGGGTCCTTCCAGCAGGCGAGCAACTCGGGGACCGCCCTTCCGCCGGACAGCTTCCAAGCCTGGCGGGCGGCAGCGCCCACCGCCTGGTACATCTATTCAGCCAACCAGGACAACGTCCTGGAGCTTCTCCCCTAAGAACCCCCTACTCTTACCTCCGCTCCTCGAACTTCAGCGCCCCGGAATTGATGCAGTAGCGCAGGCCGGTGGGCTGGGGCCCATCCTCGAAAACGTGCCCCAGATGCCCGCCGCACCGGCCGCAGAGGACCTCCGTCCTTCTCGCGAATAAGCTTCGATCCTCTTTCGTCTGGATTTTTTTAGGCTCTATCGGCGCCCAGAAGCTGGGCCACCCGGTGCCGGACTCGAATTTCGCGTCGGAGCCAAACAGCTCGTCGCCGCAGGCGGCGCACCGGTAGACTCCCCTTTCTTTGTTGTGGCAGTATTCCCCGCTGAAAGGCTGCTCGGTCCCCTTCCGACGGAGGATCCGGTACTGCTCCGGCGTCAACTGCTTGCGCCATTCCTCTTCGCTCTTGATCGTATGGTCCTCGCCCATCGCCATCGACGCTCCTCCCAAAAAGATCAGGCAAAACATAAAGGTCTTGCGCTTTTTCAGCGGCATGATAAGATTTCCATTCCCCGAAGAAAGGCATTCCCGGTTTCTTTCAATTTACCGCACAAACCGGAAGGAGTCGAGATGCCTGCGTCCGCCGCGAAACCGTCCTGTCAGGAAGTGGGTTGGTATTTAGCTTCTTATCTGCAAGGCAAGCTTTCTCTGAGAAAATCCCAGCAGGTGTACGCTCATCTTTCCCGGTGCGGGACCTGCCGGACTCAGGCGGAGCGGGTCAGGACGTCCCATTCTTCCTGGAAACCGGGAGTGCGGTTGTTCACTCTCCCGGCCGCGGCGCTGGCCAGCGTGTGGGTGGCGCCTTTTCTCTTCCAGGGAGCCCGGCCGGCTCCCGTTTCCCCCTCTGGCATGGTCCCCGCGTCCGCGGGGATCGCGCGGAGAGAGCGCTTTGCCGGCCAGCCGGGAGCCGGCTATTATGTGCGGCTCCATGTGCCCAGCCTGACGGCCGCCGAGAAGGCGATCCAGCGGATCCTTTCGGAATCTCCGGTCCTGCGGGCCAAAGGCCCTTACGCCGGGCGCTATTACCTGACCGCGACCCCGGCTCAGCTCAACGCCCTGATGCGCCGTCTCTCGGAAGTGGGGGACCCGGGCGCCGTCCATGTGGGGGGCCGTCGATGGTCGGACGACGAGCCGATCCTGCCGGAGGCCTGCACCGCCATCCTGGACCTTCTGCCTGCCTCGTAATCTTCCTGACTATTCCGCCGGCCCCCGCAAGCCGGCTTCCCGCCTGGCGCGCAGGCGCAGTTTCTCATCCGCGATCTTCTTGCGGATCCGGAGCGATTTCGGGGTCACCTCCAGCTGCTCATCGGGACCCAGGTACTCCAGCGAGTATTCCAGCGTGAGCTCGCGCGGCGGCACCAGCATGATCGTGGTTTCCGCGGTCGAGGACCGGACGTTGGTCAGCTTCTTCTGCTTGCAGATATTGATCCCGATGTCCTGGTCCCGGCTGGCCTGGCCTACCACCATTCCCTCATAGACCGGCACGCCGGGCCCGATGAACAGCTCCCCCCGCTCCTGGGCCGTGGTGATCGCGTAGGCGCTGCTGATGCCTGCCTCCGTCGCCACCAGGGAGCCGTGCGGCTCGGAGGCGGGCAGATCCGCCACAACCGGCTCGTAGGCGTCGAAGAGATGGTGCACGATCGCCGTCCCCCGGGTCTTCTTCAGAAGGACGCTCTTCAAGCCCAGCAGGCCCCGGGTGGTGATCAGGTGCTCGAAATGGATCTCCCCCGTGGGCGTTTGGGCCATCTCCTGCAGCTCGGCCCGGCGGCGGCCCAGTTCCTCCATCACCGCTCCCTGGTATTCGCCCGGCACGTCGATCGAGAGAAATTCGTACGGCTCGCACCGCTGTCCTTCAATCTCCTTGTAGACCACCTCCGGTTTGGAGACCTCCATCTCGTATCCTTCCCGGCGCATCGTCTCGATTAAGATCGCCAGATGCAGCTCGCCCCGGCCGGACACCAGGAAGGTGTCGGGCCGGTCGGTGTCGGTCATCCGCAAGGCCACATTGGTCTCCAGCTCCTTGAGCAGCCGTTCCCTGAGCACGCGGGAGGTCACGTGCTTGCCTTCCCGGCCCGCGAAGGGGCTCTTGTTCACGGAGAAGCTCATCCGCAGCGTCGGCTCCTCGATCACCATCGCCGGCAGGGCAACGGGCCGCTCCGGATCGGCCAGGGTGTCTCCGATGCTGATCTGGGCAAACCCGGCGACGGCGATGATCTCCCCCGCGGCCGCGGATTCGATCTCCACCCGCTCCAGTCCCCGGTAGGACAGCAGAGCCGTGGCGGCGCCGAGGATCCGGCTGCCGTCGACCGCCAGCCGCATCACCGGCTGGCCCCGGCGGATCGAGCCGGCGTGGATCTTGCCGATCCCCATCTTTCCTTTAAAGGAGTCGTAGGCCAGCGCCAAGACCAGCAACTGCAGCGGCTGGTCGGAAGCCACGGTAGGCGGCGGAATCTTGGCCAGGATCGTGTCGAACAGGGGAGCCAGGTTCTCACCCGGCTGGTTCAGGTTCAGCGTGGCGGTCGCCTGAATCCCCGAGGTGTAGACTACCGTAAAATCCAACTGGGCAGAGGAGGCCTGCAGTTCCACGAACAGATCGAAGGTTCGGTCCACCACGTCGTCCGGCCGCGAGTCGGCTCGGTCGATCTTGTTGATCACCACGATCAACGGCAGTCCCAGCCCGATCGCTTTACGCAGGACGAACTTGGTCTGCGGCATCGGGCCTTCCCTGGCGTCCACCAGCAGCAGCGCCCCGTCCACCATCCGCAGGGTCCGCTCCACCTCGCCGCCGAAATCGGCGTGGCCGGGGGTGTCCACCAGATTGATCTTCACCTCCCCGTAGGAGAGACTGGCGTTCTTGGCCCGGATCGTAATCCCCTTCTCCCGTTCCAGGTCCATCGAGTCCATGATCAGGCCCCCTTGCGGGATTCCCTGGCGGACCGCATTGGTATAGCGCAGCATCGCGTCCACCAGGGTGGTTTTGCCATGGTCGACGTGGGCGATGAGGGCGATGTTGCGCAGGCGGGTCTGGGTCAACGGAAATGCCGGCGCCCCGGACGATGCCGGGGGCCTCCCGCGTCCCGGGAATGCCGAGGCGGGGCTCCCGCCCGGTAATTGAAATTGGGAAGCGTCACGCGCGGCAAGGTAATGCGCAGGGCCTTCTCAATATCGGATATCAGCGGCTCCTCATCCCGGTCCGCCAGGGTAAAGGCGTCGCCGGTGGCCTGCGCCCGGGCCGTCCGGCCGATCCGGTGGACATAGTCCTCCGGCGTGCCCGGGACGTCAAAGTTGATCACGTGCGTGATCCCCTCCACGTCGATCCCCCGGGCCGCGAGGTCGGTGGCCACCATCACCTGGTGCCGGCCGATCCGGAACTGCTCCAGAGCGTGCAGGCGCTGGATTTGGGTCCGGTCGCTGTGCAGGACCGAGACGTACAGGCCGGCCCTCTGCAGGCGGCTGGCCAAGCGGTCGGCCGCCACCTTGGTCCGGGTGAAAACCAGGACCGAGGCCATCTCTTCGTCCTGCAGGAGCCGCAGGAGCAGGTCGTTCTTCAGGTGCCGGGGCACCGGGTAGACAGCGTGCCGGATCCCCACCGCCGGGGAGGTGTTCAGCCCGATCTGCACCGTGACCGGGTCCTTGAGCATCTGACGCGCCAGCTTCATGATCTCCGGCGGCATCGTGGCTGAAAACAGCAGGCTTTGCCGGCTGGGCGGCAGAAAGCTTAAGATCTTCTGGATGTCCGGCAGGAAACCCATATCCAGCATCCGGTCCGCCTCATCCAAGACCACCACCTCCAGGTCCACGAAATCGATCCGGCCCGAATAGATATGGTCCAGCAGCCGGCCCGGCGTGGCCGAGACGATGTCCACCCCCTTCTCCAGCGCGGAGATCTGCGGATTCATCGGCGCCCCGCCGAAGATCGCCGCCCCCTTGAGGTGGACGTACCGGGACAAGTCCTTGAGCTGATCCATCGCCTGCACCGCCAGCTCCCGGGTGGGCACCACGATCAGGGTCCGCATGTTGGGACGGGGCTTGGCCTGCATCAGCCGGTGCAGGATCGGCAGGACGAACGCCGCCGTCTTGCCGGTTCCGGTCTGGGCGCAGCCGATCAGGTCCCGGCCGGCCAGGATGGGGGGAATCGCCTGGGCCTGGATCGCCGTCGGGCGGACGAATCCCAAGTCCCGGATCCCGCTGAGCAGGTCCGGATGACGGCCAAGCGATTCAAAAGCGATCTGACGTCGTTCCGGTTGATTTTCCATAGGAAAACATTCGGTGCCATTTCCAAAAGTGCCGGGTTCGAAAGAGATAGTCCGGCCCTTACGGAAAAAAGCGCGTTGCGGGCAGGTCAGACGACGCGCCGCTTACTTAATTAGCGGCCGCCGCCTTTTCGCTTTGAGAAGCACTCCTTGCAGTAAACGGGACGGTCCCCGCTGGGCTTGAAGGGGACTTCGCACTCCTTCTGACAATCCGCGCAGGTCGCCTTGAACATTTCCCGCGGCCCGCCAAATCCACCACGACCGCCGCCATACCCACCACCTTGTTCGAACGCCATGACTCCTCCTCGGGTTACCTTCACCACCTCTCACTTCCCTGACTGCTTCCTTCTTACCTGACTTCGAACCAGGGGACAGCATACCATAAACCGAGCTTTTTTCTTTTTTTTCAGTAACTGCCGTCCCGGATCTGACGGATCTCTTTCTGCACTCCGGAGTCCCGGATGGCCGACTCGGATGCGCCCTCCTTCTCCCCGGGACCGGCGGGACGGCTGTATCCTTTCTTCTGCCACGCTTGTTCCAACGCGTCCGGCTTCGACTTCAACTTCTCGGTTTTCCCGCCCTCTTTCTTCAATAAAGTTTCTTCGTCCGCCTTCAGGGAACGGCCCTGATTGACGGCCGCGCCGGGAACAGATCGAGGATCCATTTCCTGATCCTCCGCCGCAGGCAACCTGTTTTGTTTTACCCCCAGATCGGAATATTCATCTTCCTGGGGAGGATGCTCCGCCGGATATTCCCAGCTCATCGAGGGCTCCGTCCCCATCTCGGGTTCCGCCGAGAAGACCGGACCCAGCAACGCAAAGAACAGAATCCCTTTCACACAGAAAGCCACCTTCATCCGCCGCTTCAGGCCCATTCCACTCCTCCGGGCTTTCTTTAACGCCTTCTCTCTGTGACTGTCTTCTTCAACCATGTCTCTATTCTACTCCCTATTTCCCTTTTTTCGGATTTCCGCAAGGAGTGTTCTGGCCTTTTCCCTATCGGCCGCCCACTCCGACCATACCTCCGCCGGAAGCTGGACGGAAGCAAAATACCGCTGCCTGTTTTTGGATTTTTCAAGATACCGTGAAAGCGATTGCCCAGCTTCCTCCAAACGGCCCTGTTCATAAAGACTGAGGCCCAGGTAAAGATAAACGTCCGTCTCAGCCGGAGAGCCCTCGAGGATCTCCCTGAAGCGAGCCGCCGCCTCCGAATATCGGCCCTCCTTCAGCATCTGCTGGCCCTCGTGGATTCGCGCTGACAGCCTGGCGCGCAAAAGGCCGGGGATGGACAGGAGTGACAGCAGGAGAATAATCAGCCCCGCCATCGCGCAACCGGCAACCCACCCTGCCCAGGATGAGCGCTTCCTGGACACGGTTTCTTCGGTAATTTGACCCGCCTCCCATTTGGCGCCGGCCTCCTTCAAGACAAGAAAAGAGAAAAGGAGGGGGCCGCCCAAAATGAAGAAGAGGAAAGAGGCAAACTGATAAAAGATGATCGCCGCCCAGCTCTTGCCGATGGCGCGGCCCACAGACCGGATCTTAAGAATCACGGACAGGCCAAAATAGGTCAATAGGATCGACACGCCGCAGATGAGGTACAGGATGAAATCCGGCGGCGTCTCCGGACCGGAATTGCGAGCCGCCACCCAGAAAACGAGGGTCAGCCCCGCGAAGATGCAGGCATCCCTTTTGAGGGCTTCCCGGGAGCGGATGAACAGCTCAAGACCTCCTTGACCCATCAACGCCTCCCTCAACTTGTTACGGAACGAGAAGGTCGATGGTCTTCAGGAGCTCTTCGGGGTCATAGGGCTTGGTGAGGTAGGCGTCCGCTCCAACGGCAAAGCCGCGAAGCTGATCCACCGCCTCTTTCATCCCGGTCAACATGAGGACCGGTACGGCCCAAGGCTGGGAAAGCTTTCGAAGCTGGCGGCAGACTTCATAGCCGGAGAGGTCCGGGAGCTTGAGATCCAGCACGATAAGATTGGGAGCGTCTTGAGCCGCGTGGCTTAAAGCAGCTTCGCCGCTGGTTGCGATCTGAACTGAATAGCCCGCCGATTCCAGGCGGGTCTTCAGCATAAACGCCAGGTCTGTATCATCCTCAACGACCAAGATCCGCTTCTGTGTGATGGCTTGCATCCTAGGCTCCTCAACACAAGTATGCCCGCAGGAGCCTTGCCAGGTCAAGTGGCCAGTGCCACTTTTACAAACCTACGCGCCACCTTTACTTTTTCTACCCTCTCTTTTTTCCAGGCGAAACGCGGTCCAGGCGAGAAAGCTGGCCAGAACCAGGGCCGGCCAGCTCACCCAGCGGGGGACATGCCAGTTGCCAATGACCGCTTCCCAGCCCAGCAGAAGGCGCAGGGCATGAAGCATGGCGACGATCAGGAAGACAGTTCCGGCGACGAGGTTGAAGGCACGTTGGCTCATCTCGAACTTCCGTCTCTCGAACCGAACCCTCTGTAGAGTTTAAGCCGCTCTTGTACCGGGAACCAAAGGGACAGCTGTGGGCACTGGGCAGGAGTTCGAAGGGGTGGAAAGATTACGAGTGATGCCCTCTCGGATGGGTCTTGATGTAGCGGGAAAACCAGAGTCCGAATAAAATGGTGCCCGCCAGCAGAATCACTGCGCCCATTCTTAATCCTCCGACTGGTTGTAACCAAGCCAAGCAAAGACAATCACCATCACTAAGCTTAGCGCACCAATAATCAACGTGACGGTCGGGTTGTCGATTCTGGCAACACAACCGTAAAAACCTACGCCAAAGCAGATCTTTGCCAAGTCCAGATAGAAGCTTCTCATCTCGCCGCTAAGGGCTTACGTCTTAAGTATACAACAAGCCCCTTCCGGCCACCAGACCGAAAGGGGCTCTCATTCTAAAGAGTTATGACAATTTCTCCCCGGCCAGGGCTCGAACCTGGGACATGGTGATTACGACCTTCCCTCGTTGCCGAGGGGGTAGGACTATCCCTTCACCGTAGACGCTGTCAGATTCCCGCTTCTGCGGGAATGACAACGCGCTTTAGGTGGCGAGTGTCTAGTCTCTGCACCTTCCCCGCTGAACGCAGGGCTTGGCTCAGGATTGCCCCGCCAAAGGCGGGGTTCCCCTGAATTTACTCGCTGTGTCACCCGGCCGTTTCCGGCCGGGGCTGC
>CAYJTC010000058.1:0-10350 GCA_964372955.1 uncultured Planctomycetia bacterium
CACCGGCTACGGGTTCCTGGCCGAGAAAGACCACATCGCCGAGATATGAGACTCCTGTAAGATCGTCTTCATTGGCCCTAGCCCCGAGGCGATCCGGCTGATGGGGGATAAGATCGAAGCCAAGAAGGTGATGGGCAAGGCCGGGGTTCCCCTCATTCCCGGGTCACCGGGGGGGGTGGCCACCAAGGAAGAGGCGCTCCGGGTGGCCAAGCAGATTCAATACCCGGTCATCATCAAGGCCTCCGCCGGCGGGGGAGGCAAGGGAATGCGGGTGGCCCACAACGACGTCCGGCTGATCTCCGCGTTCATGACCGCCCAAGCGGAGGCGGAGGCCGCCTTCGGGGTGCCGGATGTTTACATTGAAAAGTACTTGGAGAAACCCCGGCACGTGGAGATCCAGATCGTGGCCGATGCGCACGGCCACGTTTTGAGCCTGGGGGAGAGGGACTGCTCCATTCAGCGCCGCCACCAGAAACTGATCGAGGAATCTCCCTCTCCGGCGGTGGACTCCAAGCTGCGCAAGCGGATGGGTGAGATGGCGATCCGGGGCGCCCGGGCGGTCAACTACACCTCCTTGGGAACCGTTGAGTGTCTTCTGGATGCCTCGGGGAATTTCTATTTTATGGAGATGAACACGCGGGTCCAGGTGGAGCTGCCGGTCACCGAGGCGGTGACCGGCTTAGACCTGATCAAGGAACAGATCCAGATCGCGACGGGGGAGAAGCTTTCCTTCGCTCAGGAGGAGGTGCGGTTCAGCGGCCACGCCATCGAGTGCCGCATCAACGCCGAGGATCCGGATCAGGATTTCATGCCCTGCCCGGGGCAGGTGACGATGTATCTGCCTCCCGGGGGGCCGAACGTCCGGGTGGACAGCCATCTGTACACCGGCTATCGGGTGTCTCCCCATTATGACTCTTTGCTGGCTAAGGTGATTACCCACGGCCATAACCGCCGGGAGGCGATCCAGACGATGCTGCGGGCCTTAGACGAAATGGTGGTGGACCCGATCAAGACAACAATCCCTTTTCACAAGAAGGTATTCCATGACCCCGCGTTCTTGGAAGGCCGGTACTCGACCGATTTTGTGGAGCGGATCACCGGCTCACAGAAGGCGCCTTCCGAATTGATGGGGACCTGATCCGATGCCCAAATCGGAAGTGGACACAATCCAGATCCGCAACGAGGTGGTTGGCACGATCGCCTCCCTGGCGGCCCAGGAGGTGGACGGGGTGGCCGGCGTCCCTGGCGGCATCTGGCCGTTCGCTGTTTGGGGATGGGGGCCTGGGGTTCGGGTGGAGATCCAGGACCAGGAGGCCCGGGTGTGGCTGAGCCTGATCGTCGAGTACGGATTTAATCTGCCCCAGGTGGCGGCCCAGGTTCGGGATCGAGTCCGGGAGAGGGTGGAGCGGATGACCCCGTTGACCGCGGCGGAGGTTCATGTCAGAATCCATCACATCAAACCCAAAAGAGGTGGATTGAAATGAAGGTCTTTACGTGGATCGTCATGAGCATCTACATCGTTTTGTTCATTGTGGTAGGGGCGGGGCTCATGGCTTTTTCCCTGCAATGGATCCCTCTGGAGGGCGCCATCCAATGGCTTGAAAGCGCTTATCTGGAGCAGAGACTCCGGCTGGCCTTCTTCCTGACCGGGATGGGGCTGATTGTGCTCAACTGGGCCATTGTCCAGCTGACCCTTGCCAAGCTGCAGCGGCAGAAGACGATCGCTTTTGAGAACCCGGATGGGCAGGTGACGGTGTCCCTTTCCGCGATCGAAGATTTCATCCGGCGATCGGCCAAGGAGCTGTCGGAAGTCAAAGAGCTGCGCTCCGACGTGGTGGCCGGCAAAGGGCGGATCCTGGTGCGGGCCCGGGTGACCCTCTGGTCGGAAGCCCACATTCCCGAAGTAACGGAACGGATCCAGATGCTGATCCGTTCCCGCGTCCAGGAGATGCTTTCCGGCATGGAGGAGCCGGTCCAGGTGAAGGTCCATGTGGCCAAGATCGCCCACCGGGAGGAAGGGGAAACGAAGATCCCGGTCCGGCGGGAAGACAAGCTCTCCACCCCATTCCACGGCTATTGAAATGCCCGCTTCCGTGAAGAGGATCGGAGTGTTGACCGGGGGAGGAGACTGCCCCGGTTTAAACCCGGTCATCCGGGCGATCGTCCGGAAGTCCCACGCGGCGGGGCTGGAAACGATCGGCATCAAGAACGGCTGGAAAGGCTTAGTCCAGAAGGACACCCTGCCGCTGGATCTGCAGTCGGTTTCCGGCATCCTCCATAAGGGAGGAACCATCTTAGGGACCTCCCGCACCAACCCCTGCAAGGATCCTAAGGACCTCGAGGCGCTGAAGGCCAACGTCCAGTCGCTCGGGCTTGACGCCGTCATCGCCATCGGGGGGGAGGATACCCTGGGAGCGGGCCTGAAGCTGTTTCAGGAGGGCTTAAAGATCGTCGGGGTGCCCAAGACGATCGACAACGATCTCTCCGAGACCGACTACACCGTCGGGTTTGACACCGCCGTCAACACCGCCATGGAATCGATCGACCGGCTTCACACGACCGCCGAAAGCCACCACCGGATCATGGTGGTGGAGGTGATGGGCCGCCACGCCGGCTGGATCGCCGTCCATTCCGGCATCGCCGGTGGGGCCGACGCCATTCTGATTCCGGAGATCCCCATCGACGTGGAAGAGGTCTGCGGCGTGATCCGCAAGCGCCACGGGCGGGGCAAGAATTTCTCGATCGTGGTCGTGGCGGAAGGGGTCCAGTTAGAAAAAGGGAACGTCGCCCAGGACCAGAAGCTCGATGAATTCGGGCATATCCGCTTGGGAGGCATCGGACAGGCCTTGGCGGAGCTGATTGAGAAGAAGACCGGTTATGAAACCCGGGTGACCGTTCTGGGCCACGTACTCCGGGGAGGATCTCCTTCCGCGTTCGACCGAGTGCTGGGCACCCGGTTCGGGGTCAAGGCGGTGGAGTTGGTTTTGGCCGGAGAGTTCGGCCGCATGGTCAGCCTTCAGGGGAACCGGATCGTTGCGGTCCCGATCGAGCGGGCGGTCAAACAGCTCAAGACCGTCAATAAGGAAATGTATGAAATCGCCAAAATCTTTTTCGGTTAAAATTAAGGCGGGATTGGCGGAGAGCATCCGGACCAAAGAGAAGGTCCTCCAGTCTTTGGTTCCTGAAATCGACCGGGTCGCGCGGCTGTTGATCGGCTGCTTGGCGAAAGGCCGGAAGATTCTCTTGTTCGGCAACGGCGGGTCCGCGGCGGACAGCCAGCACATCGCCGCGGAGTTGATCGGCAAGCTGATGGTCAAGCGGCGGGCGCTGCCGGCGATCGCCCTGACCACCGACACCTCCAATCTGACCGCTTTGGCCAACGACTTCGGCTACGATTCCGTGTTCGAAAGACAGGTGGAGGCGCTGGGTCAGCCCGGGGATGTGGCGGTTGGAATCTCCACATCGGGCCATTCCCCCAACGTGCTGGCCGGTGTCCGGGCGGCCCGTCGGAAGGGATTAAAAACCGTGGCGTTGACGGGACGAGATGGGGGAGCGCTGGTTTCCCACACGGATTTTTCTCTTGTCATCCCTTCCCACTCGACTCAGCGGATTCAGGAAGCCCATATCACCATCGGGCATATCCTGTGCGAACTCATTGAAGCTCATTTCACCAGATCTTAGAGCCCCGTGGTTCTCCCTTTAAAACAGCTCCTTCCGGTGGTGCGCCGGCTCCGGCGCGGGGGAAAGCGGGTCGCTTTCACCAACGGCTGTTTTGATCTTCTCCATGCCGGCCACCTGGATTACCTGAAGCGCGTCAAAGCGAAAGCCGACTGCCTGATCGTGGGCGTCAACAGCGACGCCTCCGTTTTCAAACTGAAAGGTCCCGGCCGGCCTCTGGTGTCGGCCCGGGAAAGGGCGGCTTTGGTGGACGCGTTAAAGCCGGTCGATTACGTCACGATCTTTTCCGAACCGACTCCGCTCCGGTTGATCCGCGCGATCCGGCCAAGCCTTCTGGCCAAGGGGGGCGATTGGAGCCGGAGCGCCATCGTGGGTCGGGAGGGGGTAGAGAGCTTCGGGGGTCGGATTTGGGTGACGCCTTATCTGAAGGGGCATTCCACCACCCGCCTGGTTCCCTCTCTTTCGCGGGTGCTGGACGCTAATTTGAACCGGGCCCGCGAGGGAATCCGGGTCTGCGAGGAGATGGCTCGGTTCGTCCTGGAAGATCCGGCGCTGACGCGGGGTTACCAGCGCCTCCGGTACGATCTGCGGTCTGCCGCCGGTCCGCTGGTCCCCTGGAGGCTGCTTCGGAGCAGGGATTCCCGGCAGGACGTGGGACGCCCGGCCCTTCGGCGCAAGAGCGGTCCACACCGGGGTTACCGGGACTTGGCCGCCGCCAATGCCCAACGGCTGGAAGAGGCCCTCCGAGTCTTGGAGGAGTTCGGCCGGCTCAGATCCCTGAAGACGAGCGAATCGTTCGCCGCTTTGCGTTTCCGGGCGTATCGCCTTGAACAAACGCTCCTTTCAAGACTGCCGGCTGTACGTCATCATTGACCGGGAGGCCTGCGCCGGCCGGGACCCGGTGGAGGTAACCCAAGCGGCCATCCGGGGCGGGGCCGACTGCGTCCAATGGAGGGACAAGACGGCGTCGGATCGGAGTTTCTTCGAGGCGGCCCGCCGGCTCCGGGAGACAATCCGCGGCCTGAATGCCCTCTTTATCGTAAACGATCGGCTCCATATCGCCTTAGCGGCTGGCGCCGATGGCGTCCATCTGGGTCATGAGGACCTTCCAGTGAGGCAGGCCCGTGCGGTGGCCGGCAGAAGGCTGCTGATCGGTCGTTCCACCCATTCCCTGCAGGAAGCGCTCGCAGCGCAGGCCTCAGGCGCCGATTACATTGGGGTGGGGCCGGTTTTCTCCACGCCGACCAAACCCGATTACCCAACGGTTGGGTTGGATCTGATTCGGCAAGTCAAGGAGAGCCTCCGGATCCCTTGGTTCGCCATTGGAGGCATTGACCTGAGCTCTTTGCCTCTGGTATTATCGGCGGGTGCGAATCGGGCGGCGGTGGTCCGGGCGGTGACCGGGGCTTCGGATCCGGAAGCAGCGGCCCGGGCTTTGAAGGCGGCGATGGCGGGGTGAGCCTTCTCATCGTCGGCTCCATCGCCATCGACTCGATCCAGACTCCGGCGGGCCGTTGTCCCCAGGTTTTAGGGGGGTCGGCCACCTACGCGGCGCTGGCCGCCCGGTTCTGGACTCCGGTCGAGGTGGTTGGGGTGGTGGGATCCGACTTTCCATCTGAGTACGAACGGCTCTTTGACAAGTTTGGAATCGACGGCGAAGGAATCACGCGGGCCGAGGGGAAGACCTTCCGCTGGAAGGGGCGTTACGACGCCGAAGGGCAGCCCACCACCCTGTTTCTGGACTTGGGGGTTTTCAGCGGCTTCCAGCCGAAGCTCCCCCCCTCTTTCAAGAAGGCTCGGCACGCGTTCCTGGGCAACATTCATCCCACCCTTCAGTGGGAGGTCCTCCGTCAGCTGCGCAACCCTCGGCTGACGGCCTGTGATTCCCGGGATGACTGGATCTTGACCCAGCGGCGCGGGTTCCTGAAGCTGCTCAAGGAGATGGACATCCTGTTTTTGAATGACAGCGAAGCCCGTCTGCTGACCGGCGTCCGCGGGCTGGTTGAGGCCACCCGCATCCTGGCCCGATTGGGACCCCAGGTGGCGATCGTCAAGAAAGGGGAACATGGGGTCCTGGCCGCTTCGCGGAACAGCTTCTTTTCCATGCCCAGCTATCCGGTGACCCAAGTGAAGGACCCGACCGGGGCGGGGGACGCGTTTGCCGGCGCTTGCCTGGGATATCTGCTCACTCAGAGAAAACTGACCTGGGCGGCCCTGTGCCGGGCGATTCAGATGGCTTCGGCGACCGCCTCCCTGACGATCGAATCGTTCGGGCCGGACCGGTTGCTCAAGGCCAGCCGTCAGGAGATTGTCCGGCGCGCCCGCTCCTTCTGGGATCTGTCCCGCGCCGTCGTGGTCTAAGGATGAAAGCTTCCTCTTGATGACCTTTCTCGGCAGGTATACTGTTGTCTCGCCGACTCCTTAGCGGGTGTCGTACAGTGGTAGTACGGGAGCTTCCCAAGCTCTTAACGGCGGTTCGATTCCGCTCACCCGCTCCAGTTCTCGTGGGGTGGGTGCTGGGGCTCGTTTTTTCAGCCTTCGGCTGCACCCCGTACATCGAGCCACCGGGACCGGCGGTCGCAACGGAAGGTTTTTATCATCGGGTAGGGCCTGGAGAGACCCTGTGGTCGATCTCCCGATCCTACGGGGTGGAGTTGAAGGATCTGGTTCGGGTGAACCGGATTCCGGAGGGTTCCCGCATCAAGGTGGGACAAAAGCTCTTTGTTCCGGGAACCGCCCCGCTCAGGAGGCCTTCTTCTGCTTCCGGAGGCGTTCCGTCGAAGGCTTTGCCGAGCCGGGCCTTTTCCGCGGGCAGCAGCCACAACGGGTTTGCTTGGCCGGTGGAAGGGAAGGTCATCTCCATTTTTGGAATGCGCCGGAGATCTGTTGTCAACAAGGGGATCGATATTCATGCCCCCTCCGGCGCCGAGGTGATGGCCTCTCGCGAGGGGGTGGTGAGTTTTGTTCACGAGGACTTGCCTGGTTTTGGAAAGACAATCATCTTGGACCACGGAGACGGCTACGCCACCGTGTACGCTTATGTGGGAGAGATTCGGGTCCGCAAAGGGGAGCGCGTCGCCCAACGGCAGGTTATCGCGCGGGTGGGCCGCACCGGGCGAGCGGAGGTTTCCGCTCTCCATTTTGAGATCCGGCGCGATCAGAAACCGAAGAATCCGTTTCATTACCTTCCCTAAATGACAACGCCCTGGTTTGATCGGGAAGAGATCCTCGCTTTCCTCCTGAAGAGGGTCGAAGGATTTCTATCCGGGTACCGTCAGAATATCGCCCTGCTGGGGCCCGAAGGGGTAGGCAAGTCGACCCTCGTGAAGCGGTTCCTTCAGGAACGGCTTCCTCCCGGTGCCCGCCTGGCGCCGATCTACCTGGAGGTCCAGGAAGGGGAGGATCTGGCTGAATGGGCTGCCCGGTTTGCGCAATCCCTTCTGTATGGGATACTGCGTCAGGGCCGGTCTTCCGTCGAGGAACTTCCTCAGGATTTCGCGGGCCTTCTCAAAGAGAGCTCTAGTCGATGGCCGCAAACCTGCGCCCAGGCCCAGCGCTTACTGGTCCTTGCCGAGTCGGGGAAAGCGGACGAGGCGTTTGATCGGCTTTGGGATCTTCTGCAAACGGCCGGCCGGGAGACTGGAGTTTCCTGCCTGGTGGTTTTGGATGAATTCGATCGGATGGGCGCTTTCCCGGTCAAGGATCTGTTCGGTCGCCTGGGACGACGGATCATGGTTCAGGACGGCATGATGTTCCTGGCGGTCTCCTCCCGTTCCGCCGAGGCCCGGTCGATCCTGCGGGAGGGTTTAAACCTTTTGTTCGGACAGTTTGAAACGGTCTGCGTCGGTCCCTTGGACTCTTCCGCGTGTCTGGCGGCGATGCGAACCGCCGGTTCGGGGGGGAAGCCGGATTCTTTCAGGGAACAGGTATTGATCGATCTGGCTCAGGGGTATCCGGCCCGTCTGGATCTGCTTCTTAAGGGGTCGACCGGGTCTTCGAGCCTGCCGGAGCTGCTGGAGCGGCTCCTTTTGGATCCGGGAACTTTGCGGGACCGGTTTGAGGCCCAGCTGCGCAGTGCGGGCTCTTCTACGAGCCGCAATAGGCGCGTCTGGCTTCAGGTCCTGTCGGTGATCGCCCGCGGCAATCACCGGATCTCGGAGATTGCGGTCGGTACCGGCCGTTCGGCTTCTCAGGTCCTCTTCGCTTTGCAGGTCTTGCAGGCGGCGCGCCTGGTGGAAAAACAGGGTTCCTTTCATCGAATCCCGGACCGGCTCTTCCAGCTCTGGATGCGAGCCGCTTTTCCGGTTCTGCAGGGAACGGATTGGGGCGAACCGGCAAAAGCCAGAGTCCTTTTCCGGAATTTAGCGTCGGAATGGCTGGATCAGTTTCGCGCCGCCCTGGTGAAGCCGTTGGAAAGACATGCCTGGGATTTGCTGGAACGCTGGACCGGAGAGAGGGTAGAGATTGAGGGACGGCGGGTGGATTTGCCCCATTTCCATCGGATAGAAAGGGCCGAGGGGCAGAAAGAATGTTCCTGGCTGTGGGGCCGCCGTCAGGCTAAGAGGGGGAAGGACTGGCTGGTGATCCCCCGGGCGGGGGCGCTGACCGAAGCAGACGCTCATCTTCTGGTTCGGGCGGTCTCGAACCCGGCTTTCAAGGGAAGCCGGAAGGTGGTTCTGGGATCCTATCCGGTGGAGGTCAACGCCCGGGTCATTCTTCAGCAGGCCAGGATTCGCTGTTGGGATCTGGAGGTTTTAAATCGACTCCTGGATCTGTATGGATTGACCCGGGCTCCCGCAGTGTCGGGCCAGCGGCCTTACGCTTTCGAGCCGGTTCGTCTGGAACCGGCCACGGTTTCCCCTCCCCTCCAGACCGACTTTCTCCAGGCGACGTGACCTCTTCCAAACGGCTTTGGGCTCCCTGGCGGGTCGGGTACATCGTGAAAACCAAAAAGCCATCCGACCGCAGATGCCTGTTCTGCAGTCTTCGGAAGACCTCCTCGGATGACCGGTTCCGGATTCTCCGGCGCGGCGCCCACGGTTTTTCCGTCCTGAATCGATTTCCGTACAACAATGGGCATCTGCTGATCGCCCCGTACCGTCATGTGGGTCGCCTGGAGTCGCTCAAAGAACAGGAATGGGTGGAGCTGTTCCGCCTGGCCACGGATGCCATCGCCCGGCTGGACCGGACCTTTGCCCCCCAGGGCTATAACATGGGCATCAACTTGGGGCGCGCCGCCGGAGCGGGGATGCCGGGGCATCTTCACCTGCACATCGTTCCCCGATGGACCGGCGACACCAACTTTATGCCGACCCTGGCCGACACGAAGGTGATTTCTCAGTCATTGGACGCCGCCTATGCGGTCCTCAAAAAAGCCCGCCCTTCTGCAGACCCGTCGTGACCTCGAGCTCCAGGAAGAGCGGACCCTGGCCCCTTACGCCGTCAAGGCCCGCGACTCGCGCCGGCGCCTTCACCCGGAAGCCGAGCATCCCTACCGGACCTGCTTCCAGCGGGACCGGGATCGGATCATCCATTCCACCGCCTTCCGCCGGCTTGAATACAAGACTCAGGTTTTTGTCATCCACGAAGGGGATTATTATCGG
This sequence comes from uncultured Planctomycetia bacterium, assembly GCA_964372955.1. Lineage (GTDB taxonomy): Bacteria > Omnitrophota > Gorgyraeia > 1-14-0-20-64-10 > 1-14-0-20-64-10 > CAYJTC01. The sequence continues at coordinate 9,282 of CAYJTC010000058.1, forward strand.
ACCCGCCTGACCCATACCTTGGAAGTGGCCCAGATCGCCGGGACGATCGCCCGCGCGCTCCGACTCAACGGCGACTTGGTGCAAACGATCGCGCTGGCCCATGATCTGGGGCACGGCCCTTTCGGTCATTCCGGAGAGGATGCTCTGACGGCCCTCATGAAAGGGCATGGCGGCTTCAACCACAATCTTCAGGCCCTTCGGATTGTGGACCTGCTGGAGGATCGCTACGTTGACTTCCCGGGATTGAACCTGACCTGGGAGGTCCGGGAGGGGCTCAACAAACATCGGGTCTGCCTGGCTAGCGGGCCGTGGTGCGGCTTCCTCAAGCCGCAGCCACTCGGTCCTTCTGCCCAGTCTCCTCCTAGGAACTTAAGTTGTGAGGCTCAGGTCGTGGACATCTCGGATGAGATCGCGTACGACAACCATGATCTGGACGACGGCTTGACCTCCGGACTCATCGATGAGGAATCCTTGAATCGGATTCCTCTCTGGAAGAGGGTTTCCCGAGAGGTCCGCCGCCGGCATCCTGCCATCGATCCCAAGCGGCGCCGATATCAAATTATCCGCCGGCTCATCGATTTGGAAGTCACGGATCTGCTTCAGGAATCGGCCCGAAGGATCCGGGAACGCCGGATTCGCCAGCCGGCCGACGCCCAGCGGCTTGACGAGCCGGTCATCGCTTTCAGCGGCTCGATGAAACGGCTCCGGACCCCTTTAAAGGGATTTCTCCAGCGGGAGCTGTATCACCACCATCGGGTCGTCCGCATGGCCGACAAGGCCCAGCGGTTCCTCACGGCCCTGTTTGAAGTTTACCTGCGGAATCCCCAGCAGCTTCCCCATACCACCCGCCAGCGCCTTAAAAAAGAGGATACGCACCGAGTTGTCTGCGACTATATCGCCGGCATGACCGATCGATACGCGCTGGCGGAATACAAAAAACTTTTCCATCCCTTTGAAACGATGTAAGGGGGTAAGAGCTCCCCTCAAAGAAGGCCGCGTCGAGTATAATAGATCATGGGGCCTGATGGGATGAATTCCACTTTCGAAAAGGTAATCCAACATCCAAGCG
>CAYJTC010000059.1:0-1208 GCA_964372955.1 uncultured Planctomycetia bacterium
GCCGGGCTGGAGGAAAACCAGCTGATCCAGAATGCGCGGGCTGAAGTAGCCAGCGCTCAGGCGATGGAAGCGGCCGCCGAGCGAGAAAAAGATTCGGGCTTGGCTGAGAGCGCCAGGTTGCAGAGAATCAAGGCCGAGAACTGGTTGGGTAGTCTGACGGCCTCGCCGCAGCCACCGGCCGATTCCGGGCCGATGCTTGTTCAGGAGGCCGGGTTAGAGGAGGTCCAGCGGGCCCTCAATAATTTAAACAGGATGCACAAGTTCTTCTATCTTCCGAGCGCCGAAAAAATTTCTCCTCGGTCGGTCTTGATCGACGCCTCCAAGGATCTGCGGGTTGCCGCTCTGGCTCAGGCCCTGAGCGTCATGTTTGCCAAGGACAAGCCGTACGAGCTGGAATTCCGGCTGGTGGTTGAGGAGCAATACGTGGACAGAGTCGTTGGCCAGCTCGAGCAGATCAACTCGTTTGCCGCCAAGGATTTCCTGAAGGTTCGGATCGTTGAGTTCGGCCACACCGCGGGACGAACCCGCGATCAAGCTATGGAGCGGGCCATCGAAGGAATGGCTTCCGACTTCAATTTGTCGGTGGCTTATGTGAAAGAGTCGATGAAGGTGGTCAATACCCTTGCCGCGGTGCAGACGCTGTCGATCGCCAAGGAGCTTCGGGTGTACTTCGAGGAAGGGAAGCTGTATTTCCTGACGGAAGGCCACTTCGGCCGGTTCAAGGCGGTTCTGGAAGCCGCGTAAGCTTGATGATATACTTTCATGCCATGAGGAAAAGAGGGTTGAGTCGGAAGATAAAGCAAGGGTTACGGCGCCTCGGCGTGGCTCTAGTCTATCTTTACGGGTCGGAAGCATTAGGGCGGTCGAATCGCTTAAGCGACCTGGATGTGGGGGTCGTCCTTAAGCATCCGGAGCCTTTGAGGAAGAGACTCGACCGTCGGGTCCGCCTTCGATCCGAGCTGATGCGCTGCCTGGAGCCGTTGCTTGCCGCCGGAGCGGTGCGAGAGATGGACTTGGTGCTTCTCCAAATGGCTTCGCCGGTCCTTCAATTTGAAGCGATCAATGCGGGGTGTCTCCTCTTTGTGGCGGATCGGACGTTTCAAGCGGATTATGAAGCCTCCGTCATTCGGGAATATCTGGATGTTCGTCCTCTGGTAGAGGTCCATTACCAGGCGGCGCTTGACCGGGCGGCATGACCCCTGTTCCCC
>CAYJTC010000059.1:1308-10110 GCA_964372955.1 uncultured Planctomycetia bacterium
ATGGTTCCGGAGGCCTTTGCCAGAGGACCCAGAGAAGATGGCCGGTTATCGGAACCGGTTAATCCATTTTTACGACGAAATTACCCCCGAGGAGCTTTACGGAATTATCCAGTCTGATCTTAAGGATCTCGATACTTTTGCAAAAGCCCTTCGGGACGTTATCCTCCATCCTAAGCGAATTGGACTGAAGATCCAGTAAGCTCCAGTAGGCTCCTTCAGCTTGACGAGGAGAATGGGTTGGTGTTAAAATTCGCTTGATAGTTGGGAGTTCTTTTCGCTTTTCCCACCGGACAACCTAACTTTAAGGAGAAGAAAAACCACCATGTTCCAGAGCAAGACGGGCTTGTGGATTGCCGGCGCCTGCGCGGCGGTCGTATTGGTCAGCATCGGATATGGAATGGGACGCCGGGCCTCCGCGCAGCTTCTGGATGCCACGGCCAGCTTAGCGCCGGCCGGCTCGCCTCTGCCGGCGATTCAGATCGAGCCGATTCAGCCCCAGCAGGAGCTGGCGGCCATCTCCACCACAGCGCCGGCGGCCTTGGAAGGGCTGGCCTTGGCGCCGGCTGCCGGATCGGCTCCAGCCGGTCCGGTGGAGGAGTCGGCCCGGATCCGGGAGATTCAATTGGCTCTTCGGGCGGCCGGTTTCGATCCGGGCCCGGCGGATGGAAAGATGGGCCAGAGAACTCGGACGGCCATCCGGGATTTTCAGACGGCCCAGGGGCTGGATCCCGACGGGAAGGTGGGCCCCAGGACCTGGAGCAGGCTGGAGCCCTTCTTGAAGAAGCAGGCGTCCTCAAGCGATTAAGTGAGGGTCATGTCAGAAAGTGCCTGACCCCTTTTGACGGCAAAGGAGATCATTGGAATTATGTGCGTCAGAACGAAATTCACCCTTGGCGTTGGGACTGTTCTTTTGATTTCCGCTCTTGCCGGCTGCGGGGTCAATTTCTACTCCGGCCGTCCCAGCGACGTGCGCCGGATCAAGGAGCTGGCGGCGGAGATGGACCGGCTGAAGAGCCAGAAGATGGCGGAAGCGGATCAGCTTCAGGAAACCCAGGATCTCCTGCAGCGGCGGCTCCGAAAAGAGATCGCCGACAAGCAGGTGAAGCTGGAGATGGCCGAGCGGGGCCTGGTGCTGACCTTCCTGGACGAGGTCCTGTTCGACTCTGGAAAGGCGAAGATCCGCCCGGAAGCGGAAGGAGCGCTGGGGAAGGTGGCCTCCGTCATTCAGGAGAAGGTGGCCGACCGGGACATCGGGATTGAAGGGCACACGGATAACGAGCCGATCAAGCAATCCGGCTGGAAGTCAAACTGGGAGCTGTCCACGACCCGGGCGACCAGCGTCCTTCATCTGCTGGAAGATAAGGGGGTCAACCCCCGCCAGATGGTGGCCGCCGGCTATGGAGAGTACCGGCCGGTTACCTCCAACGACACCGCCGCCGGACGCCAGCAGAACCGCCGGGTGGAGATTGTGATTCTGCCCAAGGAGCTGACTCGACGGGAGCGGGATCTCCTGCGCCGGGCGGAAAGATCCCAAGAGCCGGAGCTCGTGGAAAAGGCCAGGGCGTTGGAGGAGGAGTATAAGTGACGGTTTCAAGACCGTCATCCTCGCGCAAGCGAGGATCCAAGGCCCGACTTGGATTCCCGCTGGAGTTTACCCTCCTCGCGTACGCGAGGACCTCCGATCGAGGGCGGGAATGACGAGTTGGGTCTGTGAAATGTGCTCGGTTGAGTTTAAGGAATGGATGAGAGAGCTCGAGGGTTGACGGTTGCCCTCATTCTAGTAACGGCCGCCGCGCTGGCTGTTTCCTTCTTCGCCTCAGCCCGGGCCAAAGGGACCCACCACCGGCTTCAAAGATTGACCCAGACCAACCGGTCGTTGAAAACCGAGCTGATTCAGACCCAGCAGAGGTACACCCGAGAAGCCACCTCCGTTCTAGAGCTCCAGACGGCGCTGGCGCAGGAGCGAGCCAGAAATCGGAAGTGGGCTGCGTCCGATGCCCAAGAGCAAGAGGCCGGCAAAACGAACTTCCAAACCCGCTAAGCGAGTGACGGCCCCGCTTCCTTCTTCTTACGGCCAGGATCTCATCGTCCTTCAGACTCGGGATCCCCGATGGCTGCACGCCTATTGGGAGCTGCGTCCCGAAACAGTCGAGACGGGGATGAGACGGCTGGGAGAATCGGCCGGTTCGGCTTCCTGGATCCTGCGGGTCTACGAGGAGGGCTCATCCCGCTGGCCCCACCACCTGCCTTATCCACCGGAGGTGGACCTTTCAAAGAAATGGGGCCCTTCGGCCCCCAGGCAGGTGGAGGGGTGGTTCGATGTGGAGTTTGGTCCCGGATCCACCGACTGGCATTTCCAGGCCCAACCGGACCGGGAGTGGTCGGTGGAAATCGGTCTAAAAGACAGAAACGGTCGCTTCGTCCCGCTGGCCCGCTCCAACTGGGCCCGGACCCCGCCAGAAGGCCCTTCGGATGCCGGCCCCTCCTCCTGGCTCAGCCCCCCTTAATTCGAGATTCGAGACTCGAGATTCGCCATTAAAGTGAGCCAAACGAAAGGTTATCTCTGCCTGGTGCTCCACGGCCATCTGCCATTCATCCGCCATTCGGAAATTCCGGAATGTCTGGAAGAGGACTGGTTCTTCGAAGCACTGACCGAGGTGTACCTGCCGCTGCTGGAGATGTTTCAGCGGCTGGACCGGGATCGGATCGGCTTTAAGGCGGCCTTCAGTCTGTCTCCGCCTCTGCTGGCGATGATGCAGGATCCCCTCTTGAGCTCCCGATACGAGGTGTACCTGGATCATCGGGTCCGCCTGGCCGAGTCGGAATGCCGCCGCCTCCAGGGCTCGCCGGAATTTGGGCCGCTGGCCGTCCTGTACCGGGACCGGTTCTGCCGGTTCCGGGACCTTTGGAACCATGTCTACCGCAGGGACCTGATCGCTCCGTTCCGGGAGCTGGGCCGCGCGGGGCGCCTGGAGCTGATGACTACCGCCGCCACGCACGGGTTCCTGCCTCTCATGGAGGTCTGTCCTTCGGCGATCCGGGCGCAGGTGGAAGGAGGCCTGCGGGCCTTCGAGCGGCTGTTCGGGTTCCGGCCGGCCGGCTTCTGGCTGCCGGAATGCGGTTACACCCCGGCGGTAGGACAGATCCTGGCCGACTGCGGGGTCCGATACAGCTTCGTGGAAACGCACGGGATTCTCCACGCCGCGCCGCGCCCGAAGCTCGGGGCCTGCGCGCCGGTTGCGACCCCCTCGGGTCTGGTCCTGTTCGGCCGGGACCCGGAAACAGCCCGGCAGGTCTGGTCAGCCGTCGACGGATATCCGGGCGATTTCTGGTATCGGGACTTCTACCGGGACGTCGGCTTCGATCTGGAGGAGGAGTACCTGCGTCCCTTCCGGATTCATCCCAACCTGCGGACGGCCACCGGCATCAAGTATTTCCGGATCACCGGGCGGACCGATCAGAAAGAGCCGTATCAGCCGGCGGCCGCTTTAAGGAAGGCCCAAGAGCATGCCGACAATTTCCTGTTCAACCGGGAGCGGCAGGCGGAGCACCTGTTTGGGTTAATGAACGAGCCGGCGGTGATGACGGCAATGTACGATGCGGAGCTGTTCGGCCATTGGTGGTTTGAAGGGCCGGCTTGGCTGGAGGCTCTGTTCCGGGCGTTCCACGCCAATCCGGGGATCGTGGAATTGGCTACGCCTGGAGAGGCCGTAAGCCGGCTTCCCCTAATCCAGAAGGTGAGTCCCCATCTATCGACCTGGGGATGGAAAGGGTATAATGAGATGTGGCTTCAGGAGTCCAACGCCTGGATTTATCGGCACTTGCACCAAGCCGCCTGGCGAATGGGGGAGCTGGTTCGCGCCCATCCGGCGGCCCAGGGGGTTCTCCGGCGGGCCCTGACGCAAGCGTTGCGGGAGCTGTTTTTGGCGCAGGCCAGCGACTGGGCCTTTATCCTGGCGCAAAGGACTTCCTGGGAGTACGCCCAGGGCCGGCTCACCCGGCATCTGGACCGTTTCATCCAAATCGATGAGCAGATCAAAACCGGAAACATTGACGAGTCCTGGCTGGGCGGCGTTGAGGCGCAGGACAACCTCTTCCCCTTCCTTGACCCCACCACCTGCTTTATTCCGCCGACCCGATGAAGACAAATCGGGGCGGAATCGGCCCAGAGGGCCGATCGTATCCTCTCAAGGGGATACGATGAAAGCAAGTGGTGGGGTCATACCGCCAATTATGGAGAATCATGAAGAGGTTTTTGAGGATGAGTAGGGGTATGACAGGCCCGTTGGGCCGAAAGCAGGTGGTGGGATGACTACCGGATCTAACCCGGTGTCAGGCACCGGCCTTCGGCCGGAGCCAGACACCGTGGACTTGACCCGGCTGCCGCGCCATGTGGCGATCATCATGGACGGCAACGGCCGGTGGGCAAACGCCCGGGGACTTCCGCGAGTGATAGGACACCGGACCGGCATCAAGTCAGTCCGGGCGGTAGCGGAGGCGGCCCGGGAGCTGGGGATCGAGGTGCTGACCCTGTACGCCTTCTCCGTCGAGAACTGGAAACGCCACCCGGAGGAGGTGGCCACCCTGATGCGTCTGCTGGACGAGTATCTGCGCCGGGAGATGCCTACCCTGATGAAGAACGAGATCCGGCTCAACGTGCTGGGAGATCTGGGGGGCTTGCCCGAGGCAGTCCGGGAACATCTGCGGCAGGTCATGGAGGAGACGAAGGGGAACCGGAGAATGATCCTGAATCTGGCCTTGAACTACAGCGGCCGGGCCGACATTCTTCAAGCGGTTCGGCAGATCGCCGTCGAGACCCGTGCCGGCCGGCTGGACCCGGATCGGCTCGACGAGGCCGCCTTCAGCCGGTTCCTATTTACGGAGAGCCAGCCGGATCCGGACTTGTTGATCCGGACCAGCGGCGAGCAGCGGATCTCCAATTTCCTCCTCTGGCAAATTTCCTATACCGAGCTGTATTTGACCCCCACCCTCTGGCCTGATTTCGGCAAGGCCGATTTCCTGAAGGCGCTGGCGGCGTTCCAACAGCGGGACCGGCGTTTCGGAGGATGAAAAAGACCGTGTCCGGAAAATGAATAACCTGCTGCTGAGGTTAATTACGGGGATGGCCCTGATCGCCTTGGTGATCGGCGTCCTGTTCTTCGCGCCGCTGTGGGTTTTCGGGCTGGTGACAATCGGCTTCATCCTGGTGGCCCTCAACGAGTTCTTCGCTCTGGTGGAGCTCAAAGGAGTGACTCTGGAGCGCTGGATCGGACTGTCCATCGGGCTGCTGCTTCCGCTGTCCATCTACGCGGAGTTCGAGCTGACCAGAGGATGGGAGCTGTTCTTCATGGCGGTGGCTTTCCTGGCCCTGTTTCTCCTCCAATTGAGGAAAGACAGCTCCCAGGCGATCCAGGGGGTCTCCACGGCCCTGTTCGGCATTTTCTATGTTTCCTGGTGTTTCAGCTTCCTGATCAAGCTGCGGCTGACCTCCGCTCCCAGTCTCCCGGACGGCCGGTGGCTGGTGGCTCTGGTGGTGGCGGCGACTAAGGCCGGAGACATTGGAGCTTATTCCATCGGCTCTCTGTTCGGCCGGCACACCCTGATCCGCCGGGTTTCCCCGTCGAAGACCTGGGAAGGGGTATTCGGCGGGCTGGCCTTCTCGCTGGCTACCGCGGCGGCGTTCAAGCCGGTCTTCAGCCAGGTGGCCTTGGGGCATCTGGTGACTTTAGGGCTGCTGCTGGGAGTGCTCGGCCAGCTGGGGGACCTTTCCGAATCGCTGATCAAACGGGACTGCCAGGTGAAGGATTCCGGGCAGCTCCTGCCGGGGATGGGCGGGATGCTGGATGTGGTGGACAGTCTGCTGTTCGCTTGCCCGATCGGCTATTTTTACATTCGGAAGTTCCTGATCGGGGCATAAGATGACCCCACCACCTTCGTTAGGCGACGTTTCACTGGTTAAGGAGGCGATGCTTCGTCGCCTCGACGAGCGGTACCGGATGTGGAACCAACGTGGCCGCTCGTCGTTGCTGATAGCAAGAACGGAGGTGGTGGGGTGAAGCGGGTCGTTATTCTCGGGTCTACCGGCTCCATCGGGGTCAACACCCTCAAGGTGATTCAAGACCACCCGGATCAGTTCCAGGTGGTGGGATTGGCCGCCGGATCCAACGTGGAAAAGTTGGCCGAGCAGGTTCAAACCTTCCGGCCCCGCTGGGTCGCGGTGGGCCAGGCCTCCCGGGTCCGGGCCTTCCAGGAATGGGTCCCGGCCCAGCGGGAGATTGGGGTCGGGGAGGAGGGGATCGCCGAGCTGGCCTCGAAGGAAGGGGTGGATCTGGTGATTGTGGCGATCACCGGGGCGGCGGCGCTCAAGCCGGTCCTGGCGGCGGTGGCCAAGGGACGGGCGATCGGCCTGGCCAACAAGGAAACGCTGGTGATGGCCGGCCAGCTGGTGATGGAGGAGGCCTCCCGGCGCGGTGCCCGCATCGTGCCCATCGACAGCGAGCACTCGGCGATCTTTCAGTGTCTTCGGGGCCATCCGAAAGAGGAGGTGCGGAAGATTTTGCTGACCACCTCGGGAGGGCCGCTCAAGGACGTGCCGGCGGAAAACTTTTCCAGCCTGACCAAAAACCAGGTGATGAATCATCCTCGCTGGAAGATGGGCCCGAAGATCACGGTGGACTCGGCCACGATGATGAACAAGGCCCTGGAGGTGATCGAGGCCCGGTGGCTGTTCGGGGTCGAGGTGGACCGGATCGAGATCCTGGTCCATCCGGAGGCGATCGTCCATTCGATGGTGGAATTTATCGACGGCTCGGTCCTGGCCCAATTGGGGGTGACCGACATGCGGATTCCAATCCAGTACGCGATGACTTATCCGGACCGGCTGGCTTCCACCCTGCCGCCGCTGAACTTAGTCGAGCTTAAATCCCTCACGTTCGAAGCCCCGAAGCGGGCGAAGTTCCCTTGTCTGGATTTCGGGTACAGCGCGGCCCGGGCGGGTGGGACCGTGCCGGCGGTGCTCAACGCCGCCAACGAGGCCTGCGTGCGGGCCTTCCTGGAGGATGGGCTGACGTTTGCGCAGATCCCGGTCCTGATCGAGTCGGTGATCGGCCGCCATCGGCCGGTTCCCCATCCGACCCTGGAGCAGATCCTGGAAGCCGATGCCTGGGCCCACGAACAGATCCTGTCAAAAGGGGTCAGGCACTTTTTGACATGACTCCCTGGATTGCCTTTCTTGTCACCTTAAGTCTCATCATCCTGGTCCATGAGCTGGGCCATTTCCTGGTGGCGCGGGCGATCGGGGTCAAGGTGGAGCGGTTTTCCATGGGGTTTGGGCCGCGCCTCCTGCGGATTGCCGGCCGGCAGACCGAGTACGTGGTCTGCCTGCTTCCTTTCGGCGGCTACGTGAAGATGGCCGGCGAAGGCGGCGAACAGGAAGGCCCTCAGCGGCCCTGGGAGTACCGGTCCCGCTCGGTGGGGGAGCGGATGGCGATCGTCTTCGCCGGGCCGTTCATCAATTACCTCGTCGGATTTCTCCTTTTCTTCCTGGTCTTCGTCTGGGGAGCGCCGGTGGTTCTGCCCACGATTGGGGAGACCCTGAAAGGGTATCCGGCGCAGGAGGCCGGACTCCTGCGGGGTGACCGAGTCCTGCAGGTCAACGGCCAGCCGGTGCAAAACTGGGAAGAATTGACCCGCGCGATCCACCAGGAAACGGTAGAGGTGCGCCTGCTCGTCGAACGGGAGAGCAAATCGTTTGAGCTGACCCTGGTCCCCCAGGTCAGCGAGGCGGCTTCGCTGCCGGGGGGGCGACGCCGGATCGGGATGATCGGGATTACCCCTCTGGGAGACACCGTGATTCAGCGCTACCCGGTCCGGCAGGCGTTCCTGAAGGCCGGGGAGCGGGTCGTTTCTCTGACTATGCTGACCCTCTCGGCGATGGGACGGATCCTCTCGGGCGGGCTTTCCTTGAAAGAATCGGTCACCGGTCCCATCGGGATCTTTTACATTACCTCAGCGGTGGCGGAGCAAGGGCTGACCTCTTTGCTTCAGCTGATCGCCCTGCTGAGCACGAGCCTTGGGCTTTTCAACCTCTTGCCGATCCCGGTCTTGGACGGCGGGCATTTGGCCTTCCTGCTCATGGAACGGCTGAAAGGCAAACCGGTCAGCCTCCAGGCCCAGGAGATGATGACCCGGGTCGGCTTGGGGCTGTTGGTGTTCCTGCTGGTGGTGGTCACCTACAACGACCTGATCAAGTTCAAGATCGCCGACCGGCTCTTCAAAACGGCGTCAGACACCGTTTCAACAGGGGTCCGATGAAAACGGTGTCAGACACCGAAATTCGACGGCGCAGCCTCCCGGTAAAGATCGGCTCCCTCCCTGTTGGGGGGGAAGCTCCGCTGGCGGTCCAGTCGATGACCACGACGCAGACCCAGAACGTGGAGGAGACGGTCCGCCAGACACAGGCCTTGATCGAGGCCGGCTGCGATTTGGTCCGGATCACCGCGCAAACCACCACCGAGGCCAAGGCGCTGGGGGAGATCCGCCGGCAGCTCAATCAAACCGGGCATACCCACCCGCTGGTGGCCGACATCCATTTCAACCCGACCGCTGCCCTGGAAGCGGCCGAGCAGGTCGAGAAGGTCCGGGTCAATCCCGGCAACTTCGCCGATTCCAAACGGTTCGCTCAGCGGGAATACACCGAAGACCAATACGAGGAAGAGCTGCGCCGGATCGCGCAGGGGTTCGGCCCGCTCGTCGAGAAGTGCAAGGCCCTCGGCCGCGCCATCCGGATCGGCACCAACCACG
>CAYJTC010000060.1:0-9917 GCA_964372955.1 uncultured Planctomycetia bacterium
CACCGTATTTTATTGTGGTGGACACCACCCGGCCGGAAACTCTGCTGGGGGACGTGGCGGTGGCAGTCCATCCGGAGGATGAGCGGTACCGCTCTCTAGCCGGCCGGGAGCTGATCCTGCCGATCCTCAAGCGGCCCCTGAAAGTGATCCAGGATCCCAGCGTGGATCGGGAGTTTGGGACCGGCGCGGTCAAGGTGACGCCGGCCCACGACCCAACCGATTTCCTGCTGGGACAGAAGCATGGGCTGGAAGCGATCCGGGTGATGGACGCGCAGGGGCGGATGAACGAGCAGGCCGGCCCCTACGCCGGCCTGGACCGGTTCGAGTGCCGCAAGAAGATCGTCGAGGAGCTGAAGGCCCAGGGCCTGCTGGTCAAGATCGAGGAGCACGTGGCGGCGGTGGGCCACTGCTACCGGTGCAGGACGATCATCGAGCCGACCCTGTCTCCCCAGTGGTTCGTCCGGATGAAACCGCTTGCCCAGCTGGGGATCGAAGCGGTGGAGAAGGATAGGATGCGGTTCATCCCGGAGCGGTGGACTTCCGTTTACCTGGATTGGCTCAGGAATATCCGGGACTGGTGCATCTCCCGGCAGATCTGGTGGGGACACCGGATCCCGGCCTGGTACTGTCGCCGCTGTTACCCGGCCTACCAGGAGAATCAGCAGAAGAGCACTCTGTCTGGCACGCTGGTCATGAACGAGCAGGAGGCCGGGATTCATGTGGGTCTTAGCCGGCCGGAAGCCTGCCGCCGCTGCGCAGGCAAAGAGCTGGTCCAGGATGAAGATGTGCTGGACACCTGGTTCTCCTCCTGGCTGTGGCCTTTTTCCACGTTGGGCTGGCCAGAGGGCCGTGGTGAGGCTTCCTCTGGCCGAAGCCACTGGCCAGAGGGCCGTGGTGAGGCTTCCTCTGGCCGAAGCCGCTGGCCAGAGCAGACGAAGGATCTGGCCACCTTCTATCCCACCTCGGTGTTAGTGACCGGACCCGACATCATCTTTTTCTGGGTGGCCCGGATGGTGATGGCCGGCAAATTTTTCTTAAAGAGGATCCCCTTCAAGGATGTCTACATTCACGGAATCATCCGGGTGGAGGGGGGCAGGAAGATGTCCAAATCGCTGGGGAATATCATCGATCCGCTCGAGGTGATCGACCGGATAGGGGCCGATGCCCTGCGATTCAGCATCGCCCACATGACCTCCGAGGGCCAGGACCTGTACCTGTCGGAGAATAAGTTCCTGTTGGGCCGGAACTTCGCCAACAAGCTCTGGAACGCCGCCCGGCTGATCCTGGAGGGCAGTGGGCAGGGGCAGGGACAGGTGCGGCCGTTTAACCCGCGCGCTCTAACGGTTCCGGACCAGTGGATCCTGGTCCGTCTGCAAGAGACAGTTCGGGAGGTAACGGGTTCTTTGGAGCGGTATGGCTTCAGCGAGGCGGCCCGCAGGCTATACCAATTTGTCTGGCATGACCTGTGCGATTGGTATTTGGAAATCGCCAAGCTTCAGCGGGAGGACCAGGGTGCAGTTGCTGTTCAGGCGACTAACTGGGTACTTTGGGACGTGCTGGAACGGACGCTCCGCCTGCTCCATCCGTTTATGCCGTTCATCACGGAGGAGCTTTGGCACCGGATGGGGGCAGCAGAGTCGCTGGAGGCCACGATCATGAAGGGGCCGTGGCCGGAGCCGGAATCGTGGGTAGATCCCGATAAGCTTGTGGTTTTTGAGCGACTTCAAGAGGTTGTCACGGAAGTGCGCAACATGCGGGCCACATTCCGTGTGCCGCTCAAGGACAAGGTGAAGCTCACCATCCGGATGGCGGGAATTAGCCAGGAGAAGGATCTATCGGCTCCGTTTCAGAAGATCATCCAGCGGTTGGCCGGTGTGGACCGGCTAGAGGTGCTGGTCGATGAGAAAACCGTCCGTCCCTCTGGCGCGATTGTTTCCCACCTTCCCGGTAAGCCAGGGATGAGTTCCTGGGATCTGATCGTGCCTCTGGAGGGTTTGGTCGACCTGGAAGTTGAGCGAAAACGGATCGAAAAGGAGCTCGGCCAGCTTCAGGATCGCGCGAAGGCGAAGAGAGGGCGGCTGGAGGATTCCATCTTCCGGTCCAAGGCCCCGGCCGAGGTGATCCAGGAAGAAGAAGCTTCCCTGAAGGAACTGGAAGCGGAGCTCTCCCGGTGGAACGAAAGCCTCAACCAAATCCAATAAAGCTGGAGAAGGAAACGGTCCTGCCGCTCATCACCGCCGCGCTCAAGGAGGATATCGGTCCGCGGGATGTGACCACCTCCATTCTGATTCCTAAAGAGCGGACGGCGGAAGCGGAGCTGATCGTTCGGGAAGACGGAGTGATCGCCGGCTTGCAGGTGGGGGAATGGACCTTCGCTCAGGTGGAGCCGAAGATCCGATTCAAGCCGACGGTCCGGGACGGGGATCGGATCCATCCGGGCAAGGCGGTGGCCTATGTGGAAGGGCCGGCTCGGGGGATCCTGATGGCGGAGCGGACGGTGTTGAATTTCCTGGGCCGGATGTCCGGGATCGCCTCCTTGACCCGGGCCTTCTTGGACCGGGTGGAATCCGTTCGGCCTCGCTCAGGATTCCGGGTGCGGATCATGGACACCCGCAAGACCACCCCCACTCTGCGGCTGCTGGAAAAATACGCGGTGGCTTCCGGCGGGGGAACGCCCCACCGGAAGGGGCTTTACGACCAGATCCTGATCAAGGGCAACCACCTGAAGCTGATCGCCGGCGGCAGGCCTTCTCCCATCGAGCAGGCGGTGGCGCTGGCCCGTTCGAAGCTGCAGAAGCCTTCGGTGGTGGAGGTGGAGGTCAAGGAGATGAAGGAGTTCCGCCAGGCCTTGAGCGCGGGGGCCGACATCATCCTGCTGGACAACATGGGGACAGCCGACATTCAGGAAGCGGTTCGCCTGCGCAACGCCTTCCTGCGCTCCAAAAAGGGACAGAGGATTCTTTTGGAAGTCTCTGGGGGCGTCACCCTGGAGACGGTGCAGGGGATCGCCGCCGCCGGGGTGGACCGGATCTCGATCGGGGCGCTGACTCATTCGGCGCCGGCCCTCAACCTGGCACTGGAGGTTCTCTAATAATGATTCAGCTTCTCATCTACCTGATCAGCGCGATGCTCGTTGTCATCGGAGCGGTTGCTTTCATCGCTGCCCTCAACATCAAAGGGCGGTTCCGGGCGCTGGTGGCCTGCGTGGCGGCCTGCGTGCCGGTTGGGATCGGCTTTTGGCTTTTTCAGTCGGCCGGCTTAAAAGTGGGGGACCTGGATCCGCTGCTCCAAAAAGCTTCCCAAGAGATCCAGGAGATGTTCAAGGGCCTGCAGGAGACCCAGTCGGTCCGGAAGGAATTTCAGGACCTGCTGCGCTAATCCTCATGGCGAGGTTTAAGCTAGTCAGCGAGATGACCCCGAAAGGGGACCAGCCGCAAGCCATCCGGAAGCTGGTGGAGGGGATCCGCCGGCAGGAGCGTTTCCAGACCCTGCTGGGAGCCACCGGCACGGGGAAAAGTTTGCCTCCTGAGGAATCGATTTGGATCTATGAGAGAAAGAGTAGGAAACTAAGCCCAAAGCTATTACCGATTGGTTCCTTTGTTGATCAACAAATGGAGGGGGTTGCGCCTCTCATCAATGGGGATACCGAGACCGTTCGGCTGTCTGATAAAACTTCTGCGCAATACTATGCTCTCAGTCTGGATCCCGATTCGCTCCGGACCGAAATTCAGCCCATCCATTCGGTCCATAGGCATCGCGCTCCCACAGAGCTTTGGACGGTAACTACCTCCTGCGGCAGGTCGGTGCGGGTTACCGGAGATCATAATCTGTGGATACTTCGGGATGGGCGACTGAGGTTGGTCCAAACAGGAGAGTTGCAGGCGGGAGACTACCTGCCGCTGCCAATAACACTTGTTCCTCCCGATGCTTCCTCTCTTGAATCCATACCGCTTCTCGGTGTGTTGGATGACGAAAGCCGTGTTTACGTTGAATGCCAGAAGCAGGTTGCCCGTTTGTCGGGTGAAGAGATGTGGAAATTAGGCAGGAAGCTCTCGCCTGAGTCTCAACAGTCGGGTTACAACAAGTTGAAGCGCGTGACTGAGGGCGAACGCCTCTCTGTAACCCAAGCGCGTATTCTGGAATCTGAAGGGATCGGAATTGATCTTCAGCAGTTGTCGCTTGGATCAAAGAATGACGCTGGGCGATTGCCTATGGAACTCCCGATCACCGATGCATTTTTGGAACTATTAGGTTATTACCTCGCCGAAGGACACGCAGAAGATCGCTATCTCATTATTTCTTGTGATGAAAAAGAAATCCAGGGGCGCCTTGAAAAGCGCTTAGGTGATTTGAAGCTGAAATGGTCGGTTCGGTCAAATGGGTACGATTATCAATGTTCATGGAGCCTATATACCCGGTTTCTTACAAAGTGGTGCGGACAGGACTCGCACGTTAAACATCTGCCAGATTTCTGGCCTCAGATGAGTGATTCTCAACTTGCGCTTCTGTTGTCTGCCTACTTTACCGGCGATGGCGGGGCCGAGCGAGAAAGTGTTCGAGTCACCACAGCGAGTTCACAGCTCGCTTCGGAACTAGCGTATGCTCTTGCTCGTTTCGGAATTCATCCTCGAATTAGAAGGCGGTTTCAGCGAGCGACCAATTCGGAAGATACGGGTGATTGGTATTACTGTCTTAGCATTTCCGGCCAAGAGCAATTGGATCGATTCTCGGCGCACATTAACTTCCTATCCGAACGCAAATGTAGGCGACTTCGCGCCCTCCTTGGGAAGGAAGGGAATACCAATGCAGACTTCATTCCGATCCCTGGGGGCGAAATCAGGCAGTTACGCATCCTTCTGGGTTGGCACCAAAAAGTGTTGGCGAATCACTCGAATTGTAGCCGGTCCCTCATTGGACTAATCGAGTCTGGCCAGCGCAGACCTTCGCGAAATCTGTTTAACAGGCTCATTGCCTCCTTAGAAAGCGGCGCATTGGAACAGGAGCATTGCGGTGTCTTTGAACGGATTTCGGTCTTGAAACGCCTTGGTTTGGTTCGTTGGTCAGCAGTTAAAACAGTTTCTCAACAGCCTAGTGACTGCGAATGGGTTTACGACTTGAACGTTCCGGGCAACGAGACATTCCTTGCGGGGTTTGGAGGTCTCTTTGTTCATAACACCTTCACGATGGCGGGGGTGATCGAGCAGGTGAACCTTCCCGCGCTTATCCTGAGCCACAACAAAACGCTGGCCGCGCAGCTCTACAGCGAGCTCAAGAGCTTTTTTCCGGAGAACGCCGTGGAGTATTTCGTCAGCTACTACGATTATTACCAGCCGGAAGCCTACATTCCGCAGACCGACACCTACATCGAGAAGGATTCCTCCATCAACGACCGGCTGGACCGGCTGCGCTTGGCCGGCACCACGAGCTTGATGTCCCGGGAGGATGTGATTATCGTTGCCTCCGTCTCCTGCATCTACAACCTGGGCGACCCGCAGGATTACAAGGACCTCCTGCTGTTCTTCGAGACCGGGCAGGAGATTCCCCGGCAGGAACTGCTCCATCGGCTGGTGGGCCTGCTCTACGAGCGCAACGACATCGATTTCATGCGGGGCCGGTTCCGGGTCCGGGGCGAGACGGTGGAAATCTTTCCGGCCTACCAGGAGACGGCGGTCCGGCTGGAGATGTTCGGAGACCGGATCGAGCGGATCTCGGTGATCGACCCGGTGGCCGGCAAAGTCCTCCAGCGGCTGGAGAAATTGGCCCTGTACCCGGCCAAGCACTTCATCACGACGGCCGAACGGATCGAGAAGGCGGCGGTCGCAATCGAGCAGGAGCTTCAGGAGCGGCTCAAGGAGCTCAAGGGGCAGGGAAAACTTTTGGAGGCCCAACGGCTCGAATCCCGCACCCATTTCGACCTGGAAATGATGCGGGAGGTCGGTTTCTGTCATGGAATCGAGAACTATTCCCGCGCCTTGTCGGGCCGGCCGCCCGGGTCCCGGCCCTGGTGCCTGTTGGACTACTTCCCCAAAAAGTTCCTGACGGTCATCGACGAATCGCACGTGACGATCCCGCAGATCCGGGGGATGTATGAAGGGGACCGGGCCCGGAAGAGGGTGCTGGTGGATTTCGGATTTCGCTTGCCCTCCTGTCTGGACAACCGGCCGCTGACCTTCGAGGAGTTTCAAAAGATCGTGGGCCAGCAGGTGTTCGTCTCCGCCACCCCGAGCCCTTATGAGATGAAGCTCTCCCAGGGACAGGTGGTGGAGCAGATCATCCGGCCCACCGGGTTGGTGGATCCGGAGATTGAGGTCAGGCCCTTGGAGAATCAAGTGGATGATCTGATCCACGAGATCCGGGAGCGGGCCAAGCTCAAGGAGCGCAGTCTGGTGACCACATTGACCAAGCGGATGGCGGAGGAGCTGGCGGCCTATCTCAAGGAGACCGGCCTGCAGGTGACTTACATCCATTCCGACCTGGATGCCTTCGAGCGGGTGGAGGTCTTGAAGAACCTGCGGCTGGGCAAGTTCGACTGTGTGGTCGGGGTGAACCTGTTGCGGGAAGGGCTCGATCTTCCGGAGGTTTCCCTGGTCTGCGTGCTGGACGCCGACAAGGAGGGGTTCCTGCGCTCGCCGACTTCCCTCATCCAGCTGGCCGGGCGGGCGGCCCGGAACATCCGGGGAAAGGCGATCCTGTACGCCGACCGGATCACCGCCTCCATGCGCCAGGCGATGGATGAAACGGGACGCCGAAGGAAACTCCAAGTTGCGTATAATGAGAGGCACGGCATCACTCCCCGCTCGGTGGAGAAGGCGATCCGGGAAGGGATTGAGACAACGGCCAAGGAAGAGGCGCAGGAGACCGTCCGGGATGCGGTTGGTTTTGATCCGGACCGATTCGACATCGAGCAGGTGGTGGCCGAGATGGAGAGAGAGATGGAAGGATACGCCCGGAACCTCCAGTTCGAGCGAGCCGCTGCGGTTCGAGACCAGATCGCCGAGCTGAGAGAGAAAGGAGTGGCGGGCCTGGCGCTGTTTGAGGATAAACTGCTCGGAAGGAAGCCAACCCGATCGACGCGATGGAAGAACAGGTTCTAGACGCAGACTGGCTGGCCTGGAATCTGTCCACCCGCAGGATCGGGCAGCGATTCTATGCCTACGAGTCCGCCGACTCCACGATGGACATCGCCCAGCGGCTGGCCGCCGGCGGGGAACCGGAGGGGTCGGTCGTGGTGGCGGAAGGGCAGTCCCGCGGCCGGGGCCGGCTGGGCCGCGGCTGGCTCTCTCCGAAAGGGAAAGGGATCTACGCCAGCGTCATTTTAAGGCCCCCTTTGTCTCTGGCTCATCTGCCCCGGATCACCCTGATGGCGGCGGTGGCTGTCGCCCGCGCCGTTTGGAATCAGACCGGTCTGGAGGCGGGGATCAAGTGGCCCAACGATCTGATGATCCGGGGACGCAAAATGGCTGGGATCTTAACCGAGATGAGCGGAGAACTCAACCGGGTGAACTTCGTGGTTTTAGGGATCGGGTTGAATGTGAACAGCTCCAAGAAGCAGCTGCCGGCCCACGCCACCTCCCTGGCGGAGGAATGCGGCGGCCGGGTGGACCGGCTGGCCCTGGCCCGGGCCCTCTTCACCGAGCTGGACCAGGTCTACGAGGAGTTTCTGACCGCCGGGTTCGATCCGATCCTGAAGGCCTGGCGGCAGAGGGCTTTCTTCCTGGGGCATCGGGTGCGGGTGATGGCGGAGGGCCGCGTGGTGGATGGCCAGGCGGTGGATGTGGATCCCAGCGGAGCCCTGCTGGTCCGGACGGACACCGGGATCGTGGAATCGGTGGCCGCCGGCGAAGTGCTGGTGGTCAGGTAATGAGATTGCTTCGCTTCCTTGGGTCGCTCGCAATGACGGCGGCATTCTTTCTTTTGCCTGCGCAAGCCGCTGAGGAAACGCGGCCTATCCTGGTACTCGAGGTGACCGGAACGATCGATCCGGCTGTGGCCCGCTACGTGATCCGGGGCCTGGAGCAAGCACAGGAAGAGAAGGCCTCAGCGGTGATCCTGGAGCTGGATACCCCAGGGGGATTGGACGGCTCCATGCGCCGGATCGTCAAAGGGATCCTGAACTCCCCGGTTCCAGTGGTTGTCTACGTCTGGCCTTCGGGAGGCCGGGCCGCCTCCGCCGGGGTCTTCATCACCTTGGCCGCCCATGCGGCGGCGATGGCCTCAGGCACCAACATCGGGGCAGCTCACCCGGTCCATCTCGGCGGCGATGATCAGAAACCTTCGGCGATGGGGGAGAAGCTGACCAACGACGCGGTGGCCTACGTCCGGTCGATCGCGCAGGAGCGGGGCCGCAACGTGGAGTGGGCGGAAAAAAGCGTCAGGGAGAGCATTTCCTCCAGCGCCGAGGAAGCCCGGCAGGCGAAGGTGATCGATTTCATCGCCGCCGACTTAGACGACCTGGTGGGCCAAGCGCACGGCCGCCCGGTTGCGACCGTTTTCGGCGGGACCGTCTTGGAATTGAAGGATCAGCCACGCCAGACGATCCCGATGACAGTGATGGAACAGATCCTCCATCAGCTGGCTCACCCGAATCTGGCCTACCTGCTGCTGCTCCTTGGAATCTACGGCTTGATCTACGAATTGGCTACCCCCGGAGCCACCTTCCCAGGTGTCGCGGGGGCCATCCTTCTGGTGCTGGGCCTGGTGGCTCTGGAAACCTTAGAGGTCAACTGGGCGGGGCTGACGCTCATCCTGCTGGCGGTGATCTTCTTCATCGCCGACATCAAACTCCCTGGTTATGGGGCGCTGACTTTGGGCGGGATCATCGCCTTCCTGTTTGGTTCCATGCTGCTTTTCCCGGAGGCGCGGCCTCCGCACCTGAAGCTGGCTTTGGCCACCATCTGGACCGCCGCCGGGACGACCGCCGCCTTCTTCCTGATTGTGGTGGGAGCCGGCTTAAGAGCTCTCAAACGGAAGGTGATCAGCGGGATGGAAGGCCTGATCGGATCGGTAGGGGTGGCCCGGACCGATCTGAAACCGGACGGCTTGGTTCATCTCCAGGGGGAGGAGTGGCAGGCGCGGGCGGAACAGGAGGCGGTGGTCCGCAAAGGAATGCGGGTGAAGGTGGTGAAGGTGGAGGGATTGACCCTTCTGGTGGAGCCGGTGCTGACGCAAGCCAAGGAAGAGGAGACTTAAAGCAGATGATTCCATTCATGTTCGCGGTGGTGTTGGTGATGATTCTTCTGATTTCGATGATCCGAATCGTGCCGGAGTACAAACGGCTGGTCGTTTTGCGTCTTGGACGGGTGATGGGCGCCAAGGGCCCCGGTGTCGTGATCGTCCTGCCGGTCATCGATCGGCCGGTCACCGCTGATTTGAGGGAGACGTACCTGGAAATCCCTAGGCAGACCTGTATCACAAAAGATAACGCTCCGATCTCAATCGATTTCCTGATTTACTCCAAGGTCGTTGAGCCGATTGCCTCCGTCATCCAGGTTCGGGACTACGCGGGCGCGGCGATGGGGGTCGCCACGACGACCCTTCGGGCCGTGGTAGGCGATATTCCATTGGATGATGTTTTGGCCAAACGGGAACAGATCAACCAGGTTCTCCGGACCAAGCTGGATGAGGTGACCGAGCGTTGGGGCGTGAAGGTGACCTCGGTGGAGATCCGGGAGATCTCACCCCCGAAAGAGGTTCAGGAGTCGATGAACAAGCAGATGTCGGCCGAGCGCAACCGCCGCGCCATGGTTCTGGAAGCCGACGGCCAGAAGCAGGCGAACATCACGGTCGCGGAGGGAGAGAAGCAGTCGGCGATCCTAAAGGCCGAAGGGTCCCGGCAGGCGGCGATCCTCAACGCGGAAGAGATCGGAAGAGCGTCGGGGAGGGAAAGAGGGTGTAGGGAGAAGTGTAGATCTCGGTGG
>CAYJTC010000061.1:0-8625 GCA_964372955.1 uncultured Planctomycetia bacterium
GTTCACCCTTCGACAGGCTCAGGGTGAACGGGTCAGTTTGCATGAGTCGTGTAATAGATTTACTAAGATGAACACCCTGAAGACAGCTTTCCTTTTGACGGTTTTGACGCTCCTGTTCATCGCCATCGGCGGGCTACTGGGAGGAAGGTCCGGGATGATCATGGCCTTCTCCTTTGCCCTGGTGATGAATTTGATCACCTACTGGTTCTCCGACAAGATCGTGCTGGCGATGTACCGGGCCAAACCGGTCACCGAGGCGGATGCCCCGGATCTGGTCCGGACCGTCCGCCATTTGGCTCAGCTGTCCAACACGCCGATGCCGAGGGTGTACGTGATTCCCAGCGACCAGCCCAATGCCTTCGCCACCGGCCGTTCTCCGCGCCACGCGGCGGTGGCCGCCACGCAAGGGATCCTGCGCCTGCTGGATGCCGATGAGCTGACCGGCGTCATCGCCCATGAGCTCTCCCACGTCCGCAACCGGGATATCCTCATTGGCACCATCGCCGCCGCGGTGGCCGGAGCGATCTACATGCTGGCCGACATGGCCCGCTGGAGCATGATGTGGGGAGGGCATCGGGATCGGGATCGAAACGCCGGCGCCCTTCACCTGGTTCTCATGCTGGTCGTGGCGATCGTGGCTCCCATCGCCGCCATGCTAGTCCAAATGGCGATCTCCCGGGCCCGGGAATATCAGGCGGATGAATCGGGTGCGCGTCTGTCCCGTAAGCCGCTGGCTTTGGCCTCGGCCCTGGAGAAGATCCACGCGATCTCCCGGCAGCATCCGATGGAGGGGGCCAACCCGGCCACCGCTCACCTGTTCATCGTGAACCCCTTAAGCGCCAGGGGGCTGGTGAACCTGTTCAGCACCCACCCGCCGGTGGAACGGCGAATCGAAATCCTCCAAAGCTTAGCTCACCGCATTTAAAAAACAGTATCCAATATCCGGTATCCAGTATCAAAGTGTCCAGGTTGTTACTCTGACACTCTGACACGGGATACGCTGACACTTCTTTCCCTTAGATCCGTTTTCGGGTTAATCCTGAAGGGAGGGTAGCGAAGCCCTCGAAAGAGCTTCCTCAGGTGGAGTCGGACTGGGATCTGGTCCGGCGGGCGCAGGGGGCAGATCAAGAGGCCTTCCGGCTGATCCTCTCCCGATACCCGGGCAGTCCCGAGGCGGAAACGGCCCGGGAATTCCTGCGCTCTCGCTGACCTGCTGTCTTTCCTGTCCCCGGTGAAGTATAATCGAAAATCATCCAACCAAGGAGGAACCGATGAAAAATGGAAAAGACTGCGGCGTCTGCAAGATCGTTGGGCTTCTAGTCGGAATCGGGGCGCTCAACTGGGGCCTGGTGGCTCTGTTCAATCTGGATCTGGTGGCCAGGCTGCTGGGGCCGATGACCACCCCGGCCAAAGCGGTTTACATCCTAATCGGGCTGGCGGGGTTGTTGAAGCTGGTTTCGCTGGTCAAGTGCTGTCCCTGTAAAAGTAAAACTTCTTCCTGCCACACCCAATAAAAATCGCTCGTGCAAACGCCTGATTCTCAGGGGCGGTTCGGCCCCTTCGGAGGAAAATTTGTCCCGGAAACGCTGATGGCGGCCCTGGCGGAGCTGGAGCGGGGGTACCTCTCCGCCCGCCGGGACCGCCGCTTCCGGGCGCGGCTGTCCGGCCTGCTCACCAACTATGCCGGCAGGCCCACTCCACTGACCTTTGCGGCCCGCTTGAGCCGCCGGATCGGCAATGGAGTGCGGGTCTATTTGAAGAGGGAGGACCTGCTCCACACCGGGGCCCACAAGATCAACAACACGCTGGGGCAGGGTCTGCTGGCCGAGCGGATGGGCAAGCCCCGGGTAATCGCCGAGACCGGCGCCGGCCAGCACGGGGTGGCCACCGCGACGGTGGCGGCCCTGCTGGGGCTGGAGTGCGAGGTCTTCATGGGGGCCACGGACGTCGAGCGCCAGCGGCTCAACGTCGTCCGGATGCGGCTGTTAGGAGCGAAGGTGACCCCGGTCGGGAGCGGCTCCAAGACCTTGAAGGACGCCTGCAACGAGGCGATCCGGGACTGGGTGACCCACGTTCGGACTACCCATTACATCATCGGCTCCGTGGTGGGGCCGCATCCGTATCCGAGGATGGTTCGGGATTTTCAATCGGTGATCGGCCGGGAGGCCCGGGCGCAGATTCGCAGGGAAACCGGCCGCCTGCCGGATTGCGTGATTGCCTGTGTCGGAGGAGGGTCCAACGCGATGGGGATCTTCAGCCCTTTCTTCCGGGACCGCTCGGTCCGGCTGATCGGGGTGGAGGCGGCCGGACGGGGGTTAGGGAAGGGTCCCCACTCGGCCACGCTGGTCAAAGGAACGGTGGGGGTTCTTCACGGAGCCAAGTCGTTTCTTCTGCAGGATGAATGGGGCCAGATCCGGGAAGCCCATTCGATCGCTCCGGGCCTGGATTACCCCGGCGTGGGGCCAGAGCACGCCTACTACAAGCAGATCGGCCGGGCCCAGTATCATGCGGTGACCGATTCGGAGGCGCTGGAAGGATTCCAGCTTCTGGCCCGGACCGAGGGGATCCTGCCGGCCCTGGAGCCCTCGCACGCGATCGCCTACTTGACGAAAATCAGGCCCCGATTGAAGAAAGAAGCCATCGTGCTGGTTTGCCTTTCCGGCCGGGGAGACAAGGACGTGGAAATTGTCGCGGATCGACTCCACCTTCGCCCGGCTTAAGGCGCAGGGCAAGCGGGCGCTGATCGCCTACTTGACGGTCGGGTTCCCGTCGGTGAAGCTCCTGCCGGAGCTGGTCCGGGGGCTGGCCGATGCGGGGGTGGATCTGATTGAGCTGGGGGTTCCTTTTTCGGACCCGTTGGCCGACGGCCCGACGATTCAAGCCGCTTCCCAATGGGCGCTCAAGCAGGGAGTGACGCCGGCCCGGATCTTTCAGGAGGTGCAGCGGCTGCGCCGGGAAGGGGTGGAGCTTCCGCTGGTGCTGATGACTTACGTCAACCCGGTTCTGAAATTCGGGGTGGACCGGTTCTGCCGGCGGTGCGCGGCCAGCGGAGTGGACGGCCTGATCGTCCCGGACCTGCCTCCCGAAGAGGCGGGAGAACTCAAGGCCGCGGCCCGCCGGCATCGGATCGACACGATCTTTTTGGCCGCTCCGACAAGCCCTCCGGATCGGCTCCGGCGAGTGGCCCGGGCCTCCACCGGCTTCATCTATTATGTGAGCTTAACCGGCGTTACCGGAGCCCGGGGGGCTGTCCCCTTTGACGCCGCCCAGATCCGGGCTCTCCGGCGGATGACGAGGCTGCCGGTCTGCGTCGGGTTCGGCGTGTCCGGGCCTGCCCAAGTTCGCCGGATCGCTCAGGCGGCCGATGGGGTGATCGTCGGATCCGCCTTGCTGGATGTGATCGCCCGGGCGGATGGAAGACCGGCGCGGGCGGCGGCGTTCGCGCGAAAATTAAGAGCGGCTTGTCATGCATAAACAGTTGCAAGTTTCGAGTTTCGAGTTTCGAATTGAAAGGCAACCGCTATGAGCAATTCACAATTCACAATTCGCAATTCGCGATTGCCCTTATGGGCTCTGATCATGGCCGGCGGAAGCGGCGAGCGGCTCTGGCCTCTTTCCCGCCGGCGGCATCCGAAACAGACTCTGAAGCTGGGCACCAAGCAGTCTCTCCTGCAGGCAGCGGCCGAGCGGCTCAGCGGCCTGGTCCCGCCGGACCGGATTATGGTGGTCACCACCCAGAATCAGGCAGGGCTGGTCCGCAAACAGCTCCCCCAGATCCCCTCGGACCATCTGCTGGTGGAGCCGGCCTCCCGCAACACCGCCGCGGCGATCGGATTGGGAACCCTGGCGATTCTGGAAAAGGATCCCCAGGCGGTGGTCGTGGTGACTCCGGCCGATCATGTGATCCGTCCGACCGCGGTGTTCCATCGGACGATCCGAAGGGCGGCGAGTTTAGCGGTCCGGCAGGAGGGTTTAGTCTGTTTAGGGATTAAGCCAACCTATCCGGCCACCGGCTTCGGCTACATCGAGCCGATGGGAAAGCTTCTGCCTCCGGGCGGCTACCGGGTGCGCCGCTTTATCGAGAAGCCGACTTTACCGGCGGCCGAACGGCTGATCCGCCATCCGGGGATGGTCTGGAACGGCGGGATCTTCTGCTGGAAGGGCCGGGTCATCATGGCGGCGATCCGGCAATGGCTGCCGGGTCTGTGGGGGGGATTGGAGCAGATCCGCCGGGTTTGGGGAACGCGGGAAAGAGAGCGTCGGCTGGGGGTGCTCTACGGCCGCATGCCGAGCATCTCCATCGACGTGGGGGTCCTGGAGCGCTCCCGGCACGTCTGGATGGTGCCGGCCGGATTCTCCTGGGACGACGTCGGTTCCTGGAACAGTCTGGCCTTCCTGCACGGGGCCGACCGGCAGGGAAATGTGGTCTTGGGATCCCATGTCGGTTTGGAGACGGAAGGCTCCGTCGTGGTGTCGGAAGGGAACCATCTGGTGGCCACTCTGGGGGTCAAGGATCTGATCGTCGTGCAGGCGCCGGACGCCACCTTGGTCTGCCATAAGACGCAGGCGCAGGAGGTCCGGAAGATTGTGGGCCTGTTGGGGGGCTCCGCCCCCTTGAGAAAGTTCCTGTGACCCCACCACCTCCGTTCATGAAACGTAGTTTCATCACGACTCATGCAAAAACAGGGGTGTCATTCCCGCGAAAGCGGGAATCTGATCCTCCGGTCAAGCCGGAGGATGACGATTTGCAGGAGTCGTATTTCATGTTTCGTTCCGAAACGGCCCGGCCATTTGGAGATGGCCGGGCAACGGAGGTGGTGGGGTGATTCAGGCTTATCATCGGACTGTTCTGCCCAACGGCTTGAGGATCGTTTCGGCTCCCCGCATGGAGGCGGAGTCGGTCTCGGTCGGCGTCTGGATCAACGCCGGCGGCCGGCACGAGAACCGGCGGATCAACGGGATCTCCCATTTCCTGGAGCACCTGCTGTTCAAAGGAACGTTCCGCCGCTCCGCCCAGAGGATCAAGGAGGAGATTGAGGGGGCCGGCGGGGCCCTCAACGCCTTCACCGACGAAGAGTTTACCTGTCTGTGGGCGAAGGTCCAGCCCAGGGATCTGCTTAAGACCGTGGAGGTGCTGACCGACATGGTTCTGCGCCCCAAGCTGGATCCGAAAGAGATCGAGAAGGAACGGAGCGTCATCCTCGAGGAGATCCGGATGTATCGGGATCTGCCGATGCAGTCGGTCCACGATCTGCTCAATGCCCTGCTGTGGCCCCGGCATCCGCTGGGGATGATCCTCTCCGGCACCGAGGCCTCGGTTCGGCGGATCGGCCGGCGGGATATCCGGGTTTATCAGCGCAACTGCTATACTCCCCGGAACATCGTGGTCGCCGCCTGCGGCCGCTTGAGCCATCGGGACCTCGTGGAAGCGATCTCGCCGTTGTGGCTCGGGGTTTCGCCCGGCCTCCTCCATCGGGCCCGCCGGGTCCATCAAGGTCAGCGCCGTCCCCGGCTGAAGATGGAGGTCAAGGAAACGGAGCAAACACACCTGTGCCTGGGATTCCACGCCTTCCCCAGGAATCATCCACAGGTCCACGCGCTGAACCTGCTCAATGTGGTGCTGGGCGGGAACATGTCCTCCCGGCTTTTCCAGGAGGTCCGGGAGAAGCGGGGGCTGGCCTACGAGATCGGCTCCCAGGTGCGTCGTTTCCGGGACACCGGCCTTTTTTCGATCAGCGCCGGGGTGGAGCACCGGCACCTGACGGTCTGCCTTCCGGTGATCTTAAAGGAGCTCCAGTCGATCCGGCGGGAAGGGGTGACGGACAAAGAATTCGAGCAGGCGGTGGAGTATCTGACGGGCCAGCTTCTTTTTTCCTTGGAGGACACCGGCGAGCAGATGTGCTGGCTGGGAGAGTGCGAGATGATCTTGGGACGCGTGGAGCCGATCGATGCGGTCTTGGCGCAGGTCCGGAAGGTCCGGCGGGAGGATCTCCGGCTCGCGGCCCGGGCGATCCTGCGCCCCAATCACTTGAATCTGGCGGCGATCGGGCCCATGAAGCCGAAAGTGACAGGCCGTCTTTCTGGAATCTTGGGTCTTTTCTCATGACCCATTTCCCAATTAACCAGTCAACCCATTATAAAATTCTCGTGGCCCCCTCCCTGCTGGCGGCCGATTTCAGCCGGCTGGCGGAGGAGACGCGCCGGGTGGAGGCGGCCGGCGCCGACTGGATCCACTTAGACGTGATGGACGGTCATTTCGTGCCGAACCTGACGATCGGCCCGCAGGTGGTGAGCGCGCTTCGGCCGGTGACCCGTCTGCCCCTGGATGTCCACCTGATGATCGAGAATCCAGGCCGGCACCTGGCTTCTTTCGTGGAGGCCGGCGCCGACCGGATCACGGTGCACGCCGAGGCCTGTCCGGATCTTCCGGACGTGGTGCGGCAAATTCGCCAACGGGGAGCCAAGGTGGGAGTGGCCCTCCGGCCGCAGACCGGGATCGCGGCGCTGGAGCCGGTGCTGGATCAGATCGATCTGGCTTTGTTGATGACGGTGAATCCCGGTTTCGGGGGACAGGCCTTTATGCCGGATGTCCTGCCCAAGATCGAAACGCTCCGCAGGCGGTTCAAACGTCACATTCAGGTGGATGGAGGAATCAACCAGGAGACCGGCCGCTCTACCCGCTGGGCCGGCGCCGACGTGATGGTGGCCGGCACCTACATCTTCCGGGCGCCTGATCCTAAGCGGGCGATCGCGACCCTGAAAGGGCTGGATTCATGAGCGCCATCCAGTTTGGAACCGACGGCTGGCGCTCGCTGGTGGCGGAGGATTTCACTCTGCCCAATGTTCGGGCGGTGGCTCAGGCGATAGCCTCTTATTTCAAGACCCATCCGAAAAGGGGCCGGCCTCAGCGGGTGCTGGTCGGCTACGACACCCGGCCCCTCGGGGACCGGTTCGCCGAGGCGGTGGCGCAGGTGATAGCCGGCAACGGGTTCCAGGTCCTTCTGACCGACGGCCCCACACCGACCCCGGCGATCAGCTTCGGCATTCAGAAATTCCGACTGCAGGGCGGAGTGGTGGTGACCGCCAGCCACAACCCGTTCACCTACAACGGAATCAAGTTCAAGCCGTTCTACGCGGGGCCCGCGGAGCCGGAGATGACCCGCTGGGTGGAGCGCCGGCTGTTCAGGGAACCGATCCGCCAGATTTCCATGGAGGAGGGACTGAAAGCGGGGCGGATCAAGCCGGTGGACCTGCAGCCCCCCTATTTTTCATTCCTGCGGCGGTACGTGGAATGGCCTTTGTTGGCCCGCGCCCGGCTCCGGGTCGCCTACGATTCGATGCGGGGAGCCGGCCAGGACCTGCTCCAGCGGGTGACCGCCGGCGGCCGCCTGGAGATTCTGGCCGTGCCCCGGCCCGGGCCCTTGAGCAGCCATCACCGTCCCGAACCGATCGGGGAACAGCTCGGAGCGCTGTCCGCTTTCGTCCGGCGCAACCGCTGCGATGTGGGGCTGGCCACCGACGGGGACGCCGACCGGGTCGGGATCGTGGATCCGGATGGGCGGTTCATCAGCTCCCAGTTGACGATGTGCCTTCTGCTCTGGCATCTGCTGGAGGATCGGGGCTGGCGGGGGACGGTGGTCACCACGGTGGCCGGGACCAACGCGATGGAGCGGATCGCCGGCCATTACCAGGTCCCGTTCCACCGGACGCCGGTTGGATTCAAGCACATCGCCCGTCTGATGCGGGAAGAAGAGGTCCTGTTCGGCGGGGAGGAATCCGGCGGGTTCGGGTTCCGCAAGACTGTTCCGGAGCGGGATGGCCTGCTGGGCGGCTTGCTCGTGCTGGAGATGATCGCCATGCGGCGCAGGAGCCTGACCCGGATCCTCGCCGAGCTCAAAGGACGTTTCGGGAACTGGGCCTATGCCCGGGCCGACCTGGAGCTGGAACGGCCTTTGGACCCAAAGCGCCTGCGGGCCTGGGCCAAGAAAAGCTCTCCCGACCGCTTGCGTTTGGGGAAGGGGCTTCGTTGTAAAGAGATTCAGAGGCTCGACGGGACGAAGCTGGTTTTCGAGGGAGGAGGCTGGCTTTTGTTTCGACCTTCCGGGACCGAGCCGCTTCTGCGGATCTACGTGGAGGGCCGGTCTCAATCGGAGGTGAACCGTCTGCTTGAGGCGGGCCGGCGGATCGGCCGCCAGTTACTTGAGGGCAAGAGGGGGAAGAGGTGAGAGAGGGGAAAGAGGGGTCTTTACGCCTTTCCCTCTTTCACCTCGTTCCCGTCTTTCCCCTCTTGCCCGTCTTTTGATGACCCTTTCCCACATCCGCAATTTCTGCATCATCGCCCACATCGACCACGGCAAATCCACGCTGGCCGACCGGTTTCTGCTGGTCACCGGGGCGATCACGCCGCGGGAGTTCCGGGAACAGCTTTTAGACGACATGGACCTGGAACGGGAACGGGGGATCACGATCAAGGCCTCCGCCGTGCGGCTTCAATTTACCGCCCGGGACGGCGGCCGCTATCTCTTGAATCTGATCGATACCCCCGGCCACGTCGACTTCTCCTACGAGGTGGCCAAGTCCCTTCGGGCCTGCGAGGGGGCGCTTCTGGTGGTGGACGCCGCGCAG
>CAYJTC010000061.1:8635-9366 GCA_964372955.1 uncultured Planctomycetia bacterium
TTTATCAGGCCCGGGACATGGGGCTGAAGATCATCCCGGTGATCAACAAGATCGACTTGAGCACCGCCCGCATCGATTCGGTCCGGGAAGAGCTGCAGAGCACCTTGGGGATCGCGGAAGAGCCGGTCTTGGTCAGCGCCAAGGAAGGGATCGGGATTGAGGAGCTTCTGGAACGGATCGTCCGGGAGATCCCGCCGCCGGGCGGCTCTTCCGAAGCCCCGCTCCAGGGCTTGGTCTTCGATTCGGTCTTCGATCCGTACAAAGGGGTGATCGTGTATGTGCGGCTGTTCAACGGCTCCGCGGCGTCCGGAGACTCGATCCTTCTGATGGGCGCTCAGCGGACCCACGAAATCCAGGAGGCGGGCGTCTTCATGCCGCGGTCCCAAGGGGTGGAGCGGCTCTCCTGCGGAGAGGTCGGGTACCTGGCCTGCAACATCAAGGACCCGAAGGAGGTCCATGCCGGAGAAACGGTCACTCATTCCAAGCGGCCCGCCGCCAGCCCGCTGCCCGGATACCGGAAGGTCCGGCCGCTGGTTTTCTGCGGGATCTACCCGATCAATCCCGGCGATTACGACCACCTGCGGGACGCCCTGAACAAGCTGGCTCTTTCCGACGCCTCCTTTGAATATCAAGCGGAGAACTCCAGCTCCTTCGGGATGGGCTACCGCTGCGGGTTCCTGGGGCTTCTGCACATGGAGATCATCCAGGAGCGGCTGGAGCGGGAGTTCGAC
>CAYJTC010000062.1:0-9247 GCA_964372955.1 uncultured Planctomycetia bacterium
CCCTCGATCGGAGTCGAGGGCAGGCTCCAGCGGGAATCTTTAGATCCTCGCGTACGCGAGGATGACGCCTGCGGCGTCATTTCCGAAAGACGCGCACCAGCTGGAAGATCGGCAGAAGCACCGACAGGGCGATGAACCCGACGACAAGGCCCATCACCAAGAGCAGGATCGGCTCCAGCGTTGAGGTCAAGGTTCTTAAGTCCCGCTCCACCTCCGAGTCGTAGAACTCGCTCAAGTGCAGGAGGATCTCATCCAGCGTTCCGGTCCGCTCCCCCACCGAAACCATCTGGGACAGGGTGGGAGGAAACACCTGGCTCATCCGGAACGGATCCGCCAAGTTGGAGCCCCCCACGACCGCCTCCCGGATGTGGATCAGGGCCTGCCGGACAACCTGGTTGCCCACCACTTCCTGGGCGATCGTCAGGGCCGCCACCGCCTGGATGCCGCTCTTTAAGAGGGAGCCCATGATCCGGGTCATCCGGGCCAGGATGGTCTTCTGGGTCAAGGGGCCGACGATCGGAAGTTTCAGCGTCCAGCTGTGAAGCCGGTAGCGGCCCGCCGGCGTCCGGGCGTACCGCCGGATCAAGAAAACCCCTAAGAAGACCGCCACGGGGATGAGGAACCAGAAGGTTTGAAAGATGCGGCTGATTCCCAGCAGGATCATCGTAGGAATAGGCAGTTTGGCCCCCGCCTCCTCGAAAATCCCCACGAACTTAGGCAGGATCGCCACCATCAGGAACGTCACGATGACCACCGACATGACCACCAGCAGGCAGGGGTACACCAGCGCCGACTTAACCCGGCCCTCCAGCTCCATCTCCTCTTCCCCGATCACCGCCAACCGCTCCAGCACCTGGTCCAGGATCCCGGCCGTCTCTCCCGCCCGGACCATGCTGATGTAAAAATTGGAGAAAAGGCGCGGGTGCTTGGCCAGCGCCTCGGAGAAGCTGACCCCTCCTTTAAGATCCTCGGTGAGCAGGATCAGATCCTTCCGGAAAGAGGCCGAGGTGGTCTGAATGGAAACTCCGTGGATGGCGTCCATCAGGGGAAGGCCCGCCTTGACCATCATGGCCACCTGGCGGGTGAAGAAAACGATTTCCCGCGGGCCGGACCGCTCCATGCGCTGCTGCCATTTTTGGATGAGGGCGGGAAGTCCCCCGAACTCCTCGATGAAGACGATCTGGTAGCCGAGCTGGCGAAGGCTTAAACCGACCGCCTTGGAGTTGTCGGCCTGAACAACGCCGGTGACAGCCACCCCTGATTTGTCCCGGGCCTTGTATCGGAATTGGGGCATCGGCGTGCCGGGGCTAGCGCACTTCAGTTAGCGGAAACCGGGAGGGACGAAAGCCTGGCGGGAGCTTCTGGAGGAGCTGGCTTTCCTGTCGGGGCTTTCCCTCTTGCGCTCCTGGCGGGCCCGGTAGGCCTGGATTTCCTTGATCTGGCGGCGCGCCTGCGCGGCATACGGATGGTTCGGGTAAGACGAGAGGATCCGGGTGAAAGTCTCTTCGGCGCGGAAGGGGTCCTTCAACCGCTCCCAGCTGACCCTGCCCCCTCGCCAGAGGGCGTCGGCGGCCAGGGGATGCTCGGGAAAGGTGCTGGCCAGATCCTCATAGAGCGTCGCGGCCCGATGGAGCCGGATGATCTCCGGGTGCTGCCGGGCCTGAAAGGTCTTGCCGAACTCGTAATCCTGCGCCTGGCGGTAAATCTCCATCGCCTCCAGCCGGCGCCGGGCCTCATCCGCCTCGCTTCCCTGCACCTGCTGAGGAGGAACCACCGGCATCAGATAAGGGGTGATCACGATGATCAGCTCTTTCTGTTCGTATGATTTGGCCCGGTTTTGAAAGAGCAGCCCGAGCAGAGGAATGTGGCCCAGCACCGGAATCCGGTCCCTCGTCAGGGTCTCTTCCTCCTTGATGAGCCCGGCGATGACCACGCTTTCCCGGTCCCGGATGATAATCGTGGTGTCGGCCTCCCGGGTGGTGATCCGCGGGCCCGCGTCGATCGTCGAGGAGACAGAACTGACCTCGGGGTGGATCTGCATCTGGATGTACCCGGCCCGGTTGATCTTGGGGGTGACTCGCAGCGTGATTCCGATATCCACAAAGCGGGTGGTCTGCAGGGTGCCGGTGGTCGTCTGGGTCGTTTCCTTGATGGGAAACTTCTCGCCGATGGTGATCTTGGCCTCGACGTTGTTCAAGGTGCTCACCGTGGGGCTGGCCAACACCTTGACCCGCTTGTTCCGAATGAGGGCATCGAGGGTAGCCGTGAGGGTCTCGGACCCCTTGGAGATGGTCGCCGTGGCGGTGTCGGTGGTCAGGTCGGAGGAAGGCCCGGAAACGTCAAGCGAGCCGCTGGAGATCGACAGCAGGCGGTTTATCCCGAGGGGTCCCCCGGCCCGCAGGGGAATATCGAAGCTGACGCTGGAAAGCTTTAACCCGAGATTGTCCTGGTCGGTATGGGTCACATCCAGCAGGCGGGCCTGGATCAAAACCTGCTGGGGGGGGACGTCGATCTTTTCCAGGATCTGCTTCATGGACTCCAGCCGGGAGGCCTTGTCCGTCACCAGGATCCCTCCCTGCACGTCATCGGCCTTCATGACTCCGGTCTCGGAGGCCTCCTTCTTCAGGAACTCGATGGCCAAATCGGCCTGGATGAAATTCAGCGACAGAACTTCCGTGAGGATGGACTCCTCCAGACTGACCACCTTGATAATGGATTCCTCCCAGACGAAGGTGTAGCCATTGAGTTTCAGGATCTGGCGGAGCGCCTCCCCCAGGGTCACCCCCTTGAGAACAAGGTTCACGGTCCCTTTGACCTTTTCATCGGCGATGATGTTGAGCCCATAGGTTTTGGCCAGGCCGCTTAAGACGTTTCGCAGATCGGCGTTGGTGAAGGAAAGACTCACCACGGTCTTCAGACGCTCGTTGGCCTGGGCCTGGGTGGCCGTTGCTTGGGCGGCAGCGGCGGTCTGCGCGGCGGCAGGGGCGGGGACCGCTTCCCTCTCCGGAGGAGCGGACTCCGACTCATCCGCCGTAATTCCAGGCGGGCCTCCAAAGACGTCCTTCTCCTCAGCCCAGGCCGCCGCGGAAAAAAGAAGCAGCAATGAAAACAGGATCGACAGGCGCTTCACTGGCCCCCCTCCCTCTGTTGTCCTCCAGGCATCAGGACGAAGCGCCGGTTCCCCTGCTCCAGGAGAACGCGGTTGGGCTCGATGGCCACGATCCGCTTGCCCTGCACCACCTGACCGACGGAATAAATCTCGTTGTTGATCATCGCCGCCACCGGCTTGCCCGCCTCGGAGAAGATGCCGGCCAACTCCAGCCCAACGGCCGGAACCACCTCTTTCGGACGCTCCCCGGTCAGAAAAGGATCCTTCTTCTCCCGGGCCACCACCTCCTCGACCAGCGCGAAGATCTCCTGCCGCCTCTGTTCCTTCTCCTTGATCGTCTCCCCCATCAAAGAGGAGACCGTGACCAGGGCGTGGGGCCGGGAAACCTCCTTGCCTTCCACCTTGACCCTGACTCCCTGAACCTCCTGGTAGGGACGCATCTGCTCCAGAAAATCAACGTAGCTGAGCAGGCCCTGAAAGGTCCCGAACAGGTCGATCTGGATGAGGAGCTTCCGGTAAGGATCGGCCTGCGAGCGGCTTGCCGGGCCTGCCTTGGTCGGCTCCACGGCGGAGGGCTCCTTCTGCGAAACAGGGCGGATGGAGTTTAGATACAGCTCAAATTTGGCCCGGTCCTTGACCAGCGACTCTAAAAGGGCATCCACATCCTGGACATCCAGCAGGTTCTGCTCGGCCTCGGTCAGCTCATCGAACCGGACCACGATCTCCTTTTTCAAGGAGTCGATCGCCTCCTGGCGCTTCTTCAGATTCGGCTGCTTGGCCTCAAGTGACATCTTCTGCCGTTCCAGGCCGGACACCTGAGACCGGATGTCCCGGACCTGCCGGGCCCTGGGCTGGAAGACCATCCGCAGGTACAGGAAGCTTAAAACCACCGCCACCCAAAGGATCGCCCAGGACTTCTCACGGGGCCCCATCTTCGCGAATGACAGATTCAGACGGAATTTAGCCATCAGCCCACCCGGCAGACGATCTCAAATTTGACGAACGGCACGTTCCCGATGGAGTCCTTCTCGGTGTAGGTGAAACCGACGTTCGAGAAATGGGGGCTTTCCTTCAAGTTGGTCATGAATTGGGTGACCCCATTCTCATCCGTCGCCCCGCCGGCGATCCGCAGGGCGCCCCCCGAGCCGGTTTCCATTTCGGTCAGCCACATCCCGCGAGGAATGTTGCGGCGCATCTCCTTGAGCACCACCGCCAGAAGCCGGGGGCGTTCCTTGACCGCCTTCAAGTACGCCAGCTTGTTTTCGAGGACCGATTTCTGGCGCTGGAGCTCCTGATCCACTTGATCCAGCTGCTTGGAGAACGTCTCCATGTTCTGGGTTTCCACCTGGAGAATCTTGATCTGCTCCTTGAGCGTTTTCAGCTGCTTCTTGCCTTGGGCCAGGCCTATCACTTGGCCCAGCGTGATGATCAGGCCCAGCGCAACGATGGTCCCGCAGACACCGGCCATCACCTTGAGGAAATCCTGACTGATCACATGGACCACCCGCTCCCCAAAGCTCATCTGCGCTTCTTCAGGAAGAAGGTTGACTCGATCCATCAGCTCACCGCCCGCAGGCCTAAGCCGATGGAAACAGCCAGGCGATGGGCTCGGGCCGGCCCCATTTGTTCCTCCACCGCCGGCTCCATCTCAAAGCCGCGCGTGGGGTCCGCCAGCTCCACCGGAAGCGACAGGCGGCTGTTGAGAAACTCCGGCAGGTATTTGAGCAGGCCGCCGCCGCCGGTCAAGAAAAGATGCTCCATTCGCGGGGCGTCGGTTTCCCCCAGCTCGATGGCGAAATAGCGGAAAGAATGCTCCATCTCGGCCACCAGCTGCTCCAGATGCAGGCCCAGCGCGTGGGAAACCTTGACCCGGTCTTCCGTGGCGTGGCCCGTTTCCTGCCGGTCCTCCTCCAGGGCCATCTTGGAGATCCCGAAACGGAGCTTGAACTCTTCCGCCCGGGCGTATTCGATCTGGCAGTAGTCCGCGATCGCCTGGGTGATCGAATCCCCCGCCACCGGGAAAGAGCGGCTGAACCGGACGGCGCCCCCATGAATCAGGTTGAAATGGGAGGTCTTCAAGCCGATCTCCAGAAGGCCCACCACATCGGTCGGCTTCCAAAGGTTCAGGGCGCCCAACGGATAAAAGGGAGCCAGACTGGTCGGCTCCATCGCCGCCACCTTCAGCCCCAACTCGGCCAGCATCCGCCAGTCGGCCAGGATCTGCTCTTTGGGGGCCGAGACCAGCAGGATGTCCAGCTGATCCTGGCCTTCGGCCCGGGTGGTGCCGGTGACCAGGTAGCGGATCACCGAGCGCTCCGGCTTGAGAGAAAGCTTCTCCTTGGCTTCCCAAAGGACCGCCTGCTCCAGCTCGGAGGCCGGCATCTTGGGCAGGTGCAGGACCTCGATCACCGAATCCAGATGATGGAAGTTCAGGACGATTGGCGCATTGAGAAGACCCTTGCGCTTTAAATCTCTGAGGCGATCCACCACCAGCGCCTCCCGGGCCAGCTCCTCTCCAGGCCCGACCGGAAGTTCTTCGATAAAGGCGCTGGTCAACCGCCGCCGCTTTTCTCCGGCCTCCACCCGGACCCCTTTGATCGCGGAGGTCCCGATGTCCAGGCCGATCACCCCCTGAGAGGAGGAGGACCGGGCCGGGATCCATTTCGCCAGGGAGCGCAGGCCCTTCCCCACTTTTTGGGCCATCTCCTTGATCGGAAGGGATCTTTTCGAAACCGGAGAAGAGGCCGTCCCGTCGGCCCCCGCGGGGCTGGCGGGATTCTCAGCCGAAGCAGCGCGGAACAGGGCCTCCGGCGACGACGCCGGAGAAGACCTGCGCCGCTCAAACAGCTTCTTCAGAGCGCTCGCGGGATCGATTCTATCGGGTAACACGGGTAACCACCTCTTCCGCTAATCGCCGGTACTCCTGGGCGCCCCGGGACCCCGGGGCGTATCGGGTGACCGGCTGGCCCATCATGGGGCACTCGGCCAAAGCCGCGTTCAGGTAAATGACGGTCTCAAACACCTGGTCCCGGAAATATTCCCTGATGGCCTGAAGCATCGCCCGGTTGAGCTTGGTCCGGGGATCAAACAGGGTCGGCAGGATCCCCAGGATCTCCAGCGCCGGGTTGGAATTCGCCTTGATCAGGTCCACCGATTTGAACAGCTCCCGCATTCCGTCCAGGGAGTAAAACTGGGTCTGGATCGGAATGATCACGCGGCCGACCGCCGAGAGGGCGTTGATCGTCAGCAGGTTCAGGGAGGGGGGGCAGTCGATGATGACGAAATCGAACAGGTCCCCCAGCTCATCCAGCCGGCCCCGAAGGATCTGGTCCCGCTTATGGAGCGAAAGCAGCTCCATCTGCGCCGAGGACAGCAGGCCGTTAGCCGGAAGGAGCTTCAAGTTTTTGTGGTAGGTGGGGGCCATCACCCGGGTGATCGACAGATTTTCCCGCAGGAGCAGATGGTAAACGACGAACTCCAGATCCTCCCCGGAGATGCCTAAGCCCAGCGTGGCATGGGCCTGGGGATCCAGGTCGATCAGCAGGACCTGGTAGCCCATCTCCGCCAGGCAGGCGGAAAGATTGATCGCGGTGGTGGTCTTGCCGCAGCCCCCCTTCTGGTTGATGACCGCGATCCGAAGGGTCTTTTCCAA
Organism: uncultured Planctomycetia bacterium; assembly: GCA_964372955.1. Classification (GTDB taxonomy): domain Bacteria; phylum Omnitrophota; class Gorgyraeia; order 1-14-0-20-64-10; family 1-14-0-20-64-10; genus CAYJTC01. The sequence continues at coordinate 6,762 of CAYJTC010000062.1, forward strand.
TTCAGCCAGCGGCGTGACCTTGAATTCCGAGCCGGGCTTGCGATCCCCGGGCTTGGAATGGTAGGCCCTCAAGAACTCCTCTCTTAGATTCATGGCTCCCTCACTTTCTTTTCGGCCCCTTTTTCAAGACCTGATGAAGCCGGGCCTGGGCCGACTGGAGGATCCGGGAAGGAGACCCTCCTCGGCGCGGGGAGATGACCGCCACCATCCGCCACGGAAGCTCCTTCAAGTTTTTCAGGCCCAGCCGGACGGAATCCTCCTGGAGCACCTGTTCCAACCGCTGAACCAGAACCGAAAACCCCTGCGGCTTGACCTGAACCAACACGCCCAACAGCGATTGATCCGGAAGATTAAAAACCCGGTCCTCTTTCCTTAAATTTTGCCGCAGGATCTCTTCCAAGGAAGCCCGCCATCGGATCACCGAAGACCCTGTGGGCTTGAACCCCAAAAGGACCAGCCCCACCACCTGGTCGGCCTCCCGCGCCCGTACCCAGGCATCCTCCAGAAATTCCCGGAGAATCTGGTCCTCGGAACGGATCGGCAAGGTCACCCTAAACTGGCTGCCGCTCTTGAGGCGGCTGGAAACCTGAATCTGCCCTTCATAGGAGTCGACAATCCGCTTGACGATTGCCAGCCCCAGGCCCGAACCTGGGCCGCTGCCGGTCTCCGAATGATCCACATGATAAAACTCCTGAAAGATCCTGGGCAGCTCCTCGGGAGGGATCCCCACTCCGGTGTCGGCCACTTCGATGACCGCTTTGCCGGCGACCGCGGAGATCGCCACCGACACCTTGCCATGCGGGAAGGTGAACTTCACCGCGTTGGAAAGGAGGTTGAGCAGGATCTCGGACAGTTCGTTCGGATCGGCCCAGAACCGGAGAGGCCGGGCCGGCAGGCGAACCGACAGATTCAGTTTCTTCCGGCCGATCTCCCCTTCCAGGGACCGGACCCCCTCTTTGGTCAATTGAGTCAGGTCCACGAATTGGCGGCTGGAATAGGCCCGGCCGCCCCCCGATTTGGCGAGGAGGAGCAGGTTCCCGATCAGGTTGGTCAGGGAGCGGCAGAGCTCCTGGATCCGCTCCAGCGTCTCCCGCTGCCGGGAGCTCATCTTCCCCATCTCGCCGGTCAGCAGGATGGAGGCGTAGCCGTTGATGGAAGAGATGGGGGCCCTGAGCTCATGAAAGGTGGTGGCGTACAGCTCCTCCAGAGAAGGGCCCGAAGCCAGCGCGGTGATCGTCATCCGCCCTTCCCTTCTCGAAGCTGGCGGCGGATGATCCTCAAGGGATACCCCTCTTTGCGAAGGCGGCGGATCTCCTCCACTCGTCTGATCGCGTCGGCCTCCAGGAAAAGGCGCTTATTCCCCTGCCGGTCCACCACCTGGAGGAGCCCCAGGTTGGCGTAGTAATTCAGGGAGGAGACGCTGACACCGGTCCGCTGGGCGATTTCCTGAAGGGTGATCTGTCCGTGCCTTTTTGTAGCCATTGCTTATGGTGAGAAAGTAGCATGGGAGGTATTCGTTGTCAACACAAATTATTTCAGATATGCAGTGAATGCTCTATGTACTGCTGGAGATCGGCGGGAAACGGCGAGGTGAACTGGACCCATCGGCCGGTGGCCGGATGCCGGAAGCCCAATCGATGGGCGTGGAGGGCCTGCCGGTGGAGTCCTGCCTGCACTCCGTAGCGGGTGTCTCCGAGAATGGGGTGACCTAAGAAACGGAGGTGGACCCTGAGCTGGTGGGTCCGGCCGGTCTGAGGATAAAGCTCCAACAGGGTCGCCTCCCGGAACCGTTCCGCCACCTTGTAGCGGGTGATCGCGTCCCGGGTCGCGTCATACCGGACCGTCATCCGCTGGCGGTTGAGGGGATTGCGCCCGATCGGGGCGTCGATCACCCCCTCCTCCTGGCCCACCTGCCCCCGCACCAGGGCCAGATAGACCCTTTTCACAGTCCGGTCGGCGAACTGCCGGCTCAAGCCCCGATGGGTCGCGTCATCCTTGGCCACCAGCAGCAGCCCGGAGGTGTCCTTGTCCAGCCGGTGGACGATGCCGGGTTTAAACGGACCGGCCGTTGAAGAGAGATTCATCCCCCTCCCCAGCAGAGCGTTGACCAGCGTGCCGGAAGGATGTCCGGGCGCTGGATGAGTCACCAGGCCGGCCGGCTTATCCACCACCAGCAGGTGGTCGTCCTCGTAAATGATTTCAAGAGGGATCGGTTCTGCTTTCAGATCGGAGGAAGCCGGCGGCGGAATCTCCACCTCGATCCTCTGTCCGACGCCGACCCGCTGAGAGGGTTTAGCTTTTCGGCCGTTGACCCGAATGTGCCCGGACTCGATCAGCCGCTGGATTTGGGTCCGGGACAGATCGGGCAGGAGGCCGGCCAAATATCGGTCGAGACGTTTCGCCCTTCCCTCTTTCCCCTGTTCTCCCTGTCTCCCCTGTCTCCCCTGTTCTCCCTGTTTCCCCTGTTCTCCCTGTTTCCCCTCTTT
>CAYJTC010000063.1:0-9137 GCA_964372955.1 uncultured Planctomycetia bacterium
CTCGACGAGCGGTACGGAAGGGAAAGCTGGCGTGACCGCTCGTCGTTGCCGGTGGTGGCTGAGTGAAGTTGCTTAACCATCGGCTGGTCTGCCTGCGGCAGACCGTCCCACCCGCGGGCAATTTAATTTGTTGAATTAGTGGGACGAAGGGAGGTGGTGGGGTGGCGATTTCCGACAAGGATGTGGAGTACGTTGCCCATCTGGCCCGGATCCAGCTTTCGGCCCAGGAGATCCGGCAGTTCGCCGGTCAACTGGATGAGATCCTCCAGTACGTCCAGCAGTTAAAGAGCGCCCGAACGGAGGGGGTGCCCCCCACCAGCCACGTCCTGGAGCTGTCCAATGTCTTCCGAGAGGACCGGGTCCAGCCCTCTCTTCCGATGGAAGCGGCCCTGCGCAACGCTCCCGACCGGGAAGGCCCCTTCTTTAAAGTTCCCCGGATTCTCGATCCGACCGGCTGATTCTTGCGTTGACTCTTTCTGAGATCCAGACCCTTTACCGGAGCCGCAAGGCCAAGCCGACTGAGCTGGCGGAGGATCTGATCCGGCGCGTTGAATCGGTGGAGCCAAAGATTCACGCGCTGGCCTGGTTCGATCCGGCCTTCGTCCGGGAGCAGGCCAAGAGATTGGAGCCAGACGGCGGCTCGGCGGGACCGTTATGGGGAGTGCCGGTCCTCGTGAAGGATAACATCTGCGTGGAAGGGATCCCCACCACCTGCGCTTCAAAGCTATTGGCCGGGTTCCGCCCTCCCTACGACGCCACCGTGGTGGAACGGCTCAAAAAAGCTGGCGCCATCCTGGTGGGAATGGCCAACATGGATGAGTTCGCGTTCGGTTCCTCCTGCGAGCATTCCTGCTACGGCCCGACCCGCAACCCCTGGGATCCGGGCCGGGTTCCGGGCGGGTCCAGCGGAGGGTCGGCGGCGGCGGTGGCCGCCGGGATGGTTCCGTTGGCGTTGGGGTCCGACACCGGCGGCTCGATCCGCCAGCCGGCAGCCCTCTGCGGGGTGGTCGGTCTGAAACCGACTTATGGGCGGGTCTCCCGATACGGGCTGATTGCCTTCGCTTCCTCGCTGGACCAGATCGGACCTCTGGCTCGAAACAGCGCCGACTGCGCCGCTTTTCTGCGGGCAATCGCCGGTTTTGATCCGCGGGATTCCACCTCCGGGGATATCCCGGTTCCGGATTACTCCAAGGAAATGGAGACCGGGATCAAAGGACTGCGGCTGGGGATCCCGAAGGAGTATTTCGTCAGCGGCCTGGACACGGAGGTGAAACGCTCCCTCGATCAGGCCCTGGCCCAGATGAAGGAGCTGGGAGCGACCGTGACGGAAGTTTCCCTTCCGCACACCGAATACGCGATCCCGACCTATTACATCGTCGCCACGGCGGAGGCCAGCTCCAACTTGGCTCGATTCGACGGCGTTCAGTACGGGCTTCGCAGCCGCGAAGGCAAGACTCTTTTGGAGATGTACACCCGGACCCGGGAGGAGGGGTTCGGCCCGGAGGCGAAGCGGCGGATCATCTTGGGCACCTTTGTGCTTTCCTCCGGCTACTACGAGGCCTACTATGGGTATGCTCTGAAGGTGCGGACCCTGATCAAGAGGGACTTCGATCGCGCGTTTGAAGCAGTGGATTGCCTGATCACCCCGACCTCCCCGACGCCAGCCTTCCGGCTCGGGGAAAAACTTCAGGATCCGTTGACGATGTACCTGTCGGATATTTACACCATCTCAGTCAACTTAGCCGGCATACCGGCATTGTCGGTCCCCTGCGGCTTCACGAGGGCGGGGCTCCCGATCGGGATGCAGCTGATCGCCAAGCCGTTCGCCGAGGAGACGTTGTTTCGGGCGGCCCACGCCTACGAGCAGGCGACCCCGTGGCATCGGCGCCAACCCAAGATCACTGAGGAATTGTCAATTTCATGAAATATTCTCCCGTCATTGGACTGGAGGTCCATCTCCAGCTGAAAACCCAGTCCAAGATCTTTTGCGGCTGTTCCACTGCTTTCGGAGCGGCTCCCAACAGCCGAGTCTGCCCGGTCTGCCTGGGATTCCCCGGGACGCTGCCGGTTCTCAACCGGCAGGCGCTGGTTTTGGGGATCCGGGTGGCGCTGGCGCTGAACGGCTCGATCCAATCCCGGATTGTTTTCCATCGGAAGAATTACTTCTATCCGGACCTGCCGAAAGATTTCCAGATCTCCCAGTACGACCTGCCGCTGGGGACCGACGGGTTTGTGGAGCTGCCGACGCGAAAGATCCGGATCCGGCGCGCCCATCTGGAGGAGGACGCCGGCAAGCTGATCCATATAGAGGGTAAAGGATCCGGGGGCTATTCCTTGGTCGATTTCAACCGGACCGGGATGCCTCTTCTGGAGATCGTTACGGAACCGGACCTGACCTCGCCGGAAGAAGCGCACCAGTACCTGAAGATCTTGAAAGGAATCCTGGAATATCTGGAGGTCTCCGACTGCGATATGGAAAAAGGGAGCCTGCGCTGTGACACCAATGTTTCTTTGAAGAAGGTGTCAGGCACCGGCCTTCGGCCGGAGCCAGACACCCCGCTGGGGACCAAGGTGGAGATCAAGAACCTGAATTCTTTCCGGGCGGTGGCCCGGTCGCTGACCTATGAAATCCAGCGGCAGGCCCGGGTGTTGGAGGAGGGGGGCAAGATCCACCAGGAGACCCGGCTTTGGGATGACGCGGTCGGGGTGACGCAGGCGATGCGCAGCAAGGAGTACGCGCACGATTACCGGTACTTCCCGGAGCCGGATCTGGTCCCCTTTTCGGTGCCGGCCGAGGAGGTGGAGCGGGTCCGCAAAGGTCTGCCGGAGCTGCCGGCCCAGCGGGCCCAGCGGTTCGCGCGGGAGTATGGGCTTCCGGAGCCGGACGCCCGCGGCTTGACCGCTTCGCGGGAGACGGCCGACTATTTTGAGAGCAGTGTTCAACAGGCGCCGGCCAGGGGCAAGCCGTTGGCCCATTGGATCCTCGGCGACTTGGCCCGGGAGATGAACGACCGGAACACCGAATCGATCGGCGCTCTTTCATTCCCACCGGCCTTCCTGGTGGAGCTGCTCGGGCTGATCGACTCGGGCCGGATCAGTGGGAAGATGGCCAAGGAGGTTTTCCTGGAATGCTTGAAAAGCGGGCAAACTCCAAGCCAGTGGGTTGAATCCAAGGGCCTCGCCCAGATGACTGACCCATCGGCGTTGAAATCGGCGGCGGCGGCCGTGGTTCAGGAGAATCCTCAAGCAGCGGCCGACTACCGGGCGGGGAAGGGACAGGCGCTGATGTTTCTGGTGGGACAGTTGATGCGCCGGACCCAGGGGGCCGCCTCCCCGGCGCTGTCCCAGGAGATCCTGCGAGAACTGTTGGAGGGAAAGCCGTCATGAAGAAATGGGCTGGCCTGTTTTTGATCATTCTGATCGCCGCGATTGCCGTGGGAGGGCCGGCGGCGATGGGAGCCAAGAGATCCCCTCAAGAAGCGCTCTACAAGGAGATTGAGCTGCTCGCGGAGGCGATCACCCTCATTCAAAGCGATTATGTCACGGAGGTGGAACCCAAGCGACTGGTTTACGGGGCTTTGAAAGGACTCGTGGAGTCGCTGGACCGGCACAGCCAGTTCCTGGACCCTGGCGCCTACTCCGAGATGCAGGTGGAAACCCGGGGGGAGTTCGGCGGCGTGGGGCTGGAGATCGCCCTCTCCAAGGACGGCCTGCTGACCGTGGTGGCTCCCATCGATGACACCCCGGCCGCCGCCTCCAACCTGAGGCCCAACGACCGGATCGTTAAGATTGACGGCCAATCCACCCGCGGGGTTTCTCTCCACGAGGCGGTGAAAAAACTCCGGGGCCGGCCCGGAACCCGGGTGACGGTGACGGTCTTCCGGGAATCGGAGAATCGGGCCTTCGATATTTCTCTGACGCGGGCGGTCATCAAGATTCGGTCCGTGAAGGAGGCCCAGAGGGTGGCTCCCCGGATCGGTTACCTCCGGATCGCCGAATTTCAGGATAACACCCTGAAGGATTTCGTGAAGGCCTTAGAGTCGCTTGAGGTCTCCGGCATCGACGGTCTGATCCTGGACCTGCGCAACAATCCCGGCGGCCTTCTGGACGCGGCCATCGACGTGGCCGAGGCCTTCATTCCGAAAGGGCAGAAGATCCTTTCCACCAAAGGGAGGATTGCCGCCCAGAACATCGAGTTTGTCTCCAAGAACGATTCGCCGCACGGCTCTTATCCGATCGTCGTCCTGGTCAATGGGGGATCCGCCTCCGCCTCGGAGATTGTGGCCGGCGCGCTCCGGGACCACCGGCGCGGGATCCTGATGGGGGCCAAGACCTTCGGTAAGGGATCGGTCCAGACGGTGATTCCCCTGAAGGACGGATCCGCGATCCGGTTGACCACGAGTCTTTACTACACTCCTTCCGGGCACTCGATCCACGGAGAGGGATTGGAGCCGGATGTGAAGGTGGAGGAAAAAGAGGAAAAGGGGGAGAGCCAGGCCGAGCCGCTGCCCGAAAAAGAAAAGCCGGTTAACGACCCGATGGTCCTGCGGGCGGTCGACCTGCTCAAAGGTTTAAGAGTGTATGAAGAGGTCCAGTGACAAACGACTCATCGGCTTGACGGGGCTGGGATTCCTGGCCCTTCTCATCGGGGTCTTCTGGCTCTCGCCGCGCCCCCCAGTCCGGCCCGCGGCCGCGCGGGCCTCGTTTCCGGAGGGGAAAGGGAAGATCGCTATCGTTCTGGACGATTGGGGATACAGCCTGCGCCAGATTCCGGCTCTCAGATCGATCCCGCATCCCCTGACCGTGGCGGTTCTGCCCTCTTTGCCTTATTCGACTCAGGTGGCCCGCGAAGCCCATGCCCGGGGATTTGAGGTGATGGTTCACTTTCCGATGGAGGCAAGGGATCCGGACGCCCCGCGGGAATCCGGAACCCTGATGACCGGAGCGTCCCCCTCTGAGGTGATCGAACAGATCGAACGATCGCTCGAGAGCGTTCCATTCGCCAAAGGGTTGAACAACCATCAGGGTTCTAAGGCGACCGCGGACCCGGTCCTCATGCGAACCGTTTTAGGGGAACTCAAGCGGCGGCGCCTTTACTTCCTGGACAGCGTGGTGACGGAGGATTCGGTCTGTGAAGGGCTGGCCAGAAGTTTGAGGCTTCCGTATGCCCGCCGGGCCGTCTTTCTGGACAACGATCCGGCCCCGGAGGCGATCCGCCGGCGCCTGGCGGAGCTGGCGCGAGCCGCCGCTGGGCAGGGACACGCGGTGGGGATTGGACATGACCGGCCCCAGACCCTGAAGGTCCTAGCGGAAGCGGTGCCCGCGTTGAAGAAGGCCGGCTACACCCTGGTTCCGGTTTCCGAGCTTGCGGAAGCGGGGCGCTGAGTGGTATCCTCGAAGAAGATGCTCGTTCTCGGCACGAGGTCATGTTAGTTCTTGGAATCGAGACCTCGTGTGACGAGACCGCGTTGGCCTTGGTGGAGGATGGGACGCGGGTGCTGGCTTCGCAGGTGGCCTCCAGCCTCAAACAGCATCAGCGGTACGGCGGGGTGGTGCCGGAGATCGCCAGCCGGGCCCATGTGGAGCTGTTTACCTGCGAGTGCGAAGCGGTTCTTTGCGCCGCCCAGATCCAACCCGATTCGATCGACCGGATCGCCGTCACCTACGGGCCCGGCCTGGCCGGGTCGCTGAGGGTCGGGGTGGCGGCGGCCCAGGCGCTGGGGCTGGCCTGGGGCAAGCCGGTCGTCGGGGTCAATCACCTGCGGGCCCATCTCTATGCCGCGCTCATGGAACACCCGGAATGGCCATTGGAGGTTTCTCGGATCGGGCTGGTGATCTCCGGCGGGCACACCGCCTTGGTCCGCATGGAAGGAATTCACCGCTTCTCCTTGTTGGGTCAGACCCGGGATGACGCGGTGGGAGAAGCCTTCGACAAGGTGGCTAAGTTGCTGGGGCTTTCCTTTCCCGGGGGGCCGGAGATCGAGAAGGCGGCCCGCGGCGGAGATCCGAATGCCTTTCGGTTTTCGGCTCCCCGGATGAAGTCCGGTTCCCCTTACGACTTCTCTCTTTCTGGCATCAAGACCGCGGTGTTGTATAAGCTCCGAGAACACAGTGTCGGGAGAACAGGGAAAACCAATCTTCCGGTTTCCCGGGATTCCCGGATTTCCCCGTTCCCCCAAGATTTTATCGCCGACATGGCGGCCAGCTTTCAGCGGACTGTCGTGGAAGAGGTGGTGATGAAGACGGTCGATGCCTGCCGGGCGAACCGGATTCCACGCGTGGCGGTGGGGGGAGGTGTGGTCGCCAACCGGCTTCTGCGGGAGCGGTTGTCCGAGGTGGCCCGGGATCTAAAGATCGAATTGGCGGTCCCTTCCTTGGGGCTGTGCACGGACAATGGGGCGATGGTGGCGGGATTGGGGCGTCATCTCAACGCCGGGGTCTCCAGTCTTTCGGCGACTCCGGACCTGCGCGTGGAGGGAGAGGAATGATTTCGGATGGAGAAGTGATCCTGCGCCTCTTGTTGGCGGTTTTGCTTTCCGGGTTCATCGGCGTAGAAAGGGAGGTTTCCGGCCGGGCCGCCGGTTTCCGGACCCATATCTTGGTTTGCGTGGGATCCACCCTGGTGATGCTGACGGCGCTGCATCTGTTGGACCGGTACCGGGGCGTGGCTTCCATTGACCCGGGCCGGGTCGCCGCACAGGTGGTCTCCGGGATCGGGTTCCTGGGAGCCGGAACGATCATCCAATTCAAGGATTCGGTGCGGGGCTTGACCACCGCGGCCAGTCTCTGGGCGGCGGCCGGCATCGGGCTGGCGGTCGGCTCCGGTTTTTATATGGGGGCGGTCGTGACCACCGGGATTGTCCTGGCGGCCCTGTTTTTTCTATCGGTGTTTGAACGGCGTTTCTTCGGCTCCAAGCCGCCGAAGAAAACCGAGGAGGATTGACGATGGGGATTCTGGGCAGGAAAAGGGATTCGACGGAACCTCGCTTGATGGATGTGACCGCCCGCATGCAGGGGTCGCTGGTTTTTCAGGAGGCGGTGAACTTGAGGATCAGCGGGCGGTTTGAAGGGACCCTCGAAACCCGCGGGAATCTGACGATCGGGGAAGGGGCGTGGGTCCAAGCCGATATCACCGGGGAGGAGATCACCGTAGCCGGGAAGGTGACCGGCCGGCTCGTGGCCAAGGGCTCGCTGAAAATCAGTCGATCCGCCGTGCTCAAAGGGGAGATCTGGACCCCGATCCTGGAGGTGGAACAAGGGGGGCGGCTGGAAGGGGCCATCCACATGCTGGGGGAAGCCGAAGGGATGACGGCTGAGGAAGTGGCGGCTTATCTGGAGGTGGAGTCTGGCCTGATCGAGCAGTGGGCGGCGGAAGGCAAGATCCCGGCCGCGCAAAAGGAAGGACAATGGCGGTTCGAGAAGGCGAAGATCGACGGGTGGATCGCGGCTCAGAAAAGCTCCTGACGTTGGAGGAGGCCGCCCGGCGGCTGAGCCTGCCCGCCGATGACGTGGAGGCGCTGATCCGGAAAGGCCGCCTGCCTGCTTTTCGATTAGGAGGGAGCCTGCTTCGCCTTTCCCTGAAGGACGTGGAGGCCTTTCGCCTTACGATTCACGATCCACCCTCCACGATCCACCGTTCTTTCTGGGATCGCCTCTTCGATTTCTTCGCCTTTAACGATTTCTACCTCATTGCCTTGCTGGTGATCCTGGTTCTTCTGGCGCTGATCTTCGCCCTCTAGATTGCCCCATTCGCATTCATGAAACAGCCCCTGCGCCGCCTGTTGATCCGATACCGGTCCGGGAGTTTGCCGCTTCGGGATCTGCTCAAAGAGCTGGAGGACCTGCCTTACCTGGACCTGGCCTTCGCCAAGCTGGATCTCCACCGAGGCCTGCGCCGCCGGTTTCCGGAAGCGATCTTCGCGCAGGGCAAGACCCCTGAACAGGTGGCTGCCATCGCGCAGACCCTGCATGAGAAAGGATATCCGGTGATTGCCACCCGGGTTTCCCCCGCGATGGCCGGACAAGTCCGGCGGCGGCTCCCCTGGGCCCGATATTTTCCGAAGGCCGGGATCCTGGCCGGTCCCACGGGCGGCAGAAAAAGTCTTTCCGGGCAGGGAAGAAAGGCGGTGGTGGTAACGGCGGGCACCTCCGACGGACCGGTGGCGGAAGAGGCGGCGGTGACGCTGGAGCTTTCCGGCTGCCGGGTGCAGAGACTTTTTGACGTCGGGGTAGCCGGCCTGCACCGGATCTTGGCCCACCGGAAACTCCTGCGGGAAGCCGGGGTGATCGTGGTGGCGGCCGGAATGGACGGGGTGTTGCCCAGTGTCGTCAGCGGCTTGGTCGGCTGCCCGGTGATCGCCGTTCCCACCAGTGTAGGATACGGGGCCTCCTTTAAAGGGATGGCGGCTCTGCTGACGATGCTCAACAGCTGTTCCCCCGGGGTGGGGGTGGTTAACATCGACAATGGGTTCGGCGCCGGTTGCCTGGCCGTCCTGATTCTGAACCCCCGATGATTCTCTTTATTGAGGCTTCGGCCGGGGTCAGCGGAGACATGTTGTTGAAGGGCTTGCTGGACCTGGGTCTTCCGGTCCAGGAAATCCGCCGAAACCTTCGGAGGTTAGGCGGAAAAGCTCTTTCTGCTTACCCGGCTGAGTGGATCCAGCGGGTCAAGCAGGCGAAGCTCAAACAGCCGATCAAGAGCCGGCTGATTCGGGCCGTGACTCTCTTGGCGAAAGCGGAAGGGGCCGCTCATCGAAGGCCCTGGAGGCGGGTCCTGTTTCATCAGTTGCGCGGGCCCGATACCCTGGAGGCGCTGGTTGGCTTCTGCACCGGGCTGGATCATTTCCGGATCCGGAAGGTCTACAGCTCTCCGGTTCCCCTGGGCTCTTTGCATCAAGATCCTCATGGGAAATGGAGAAAGGTTCCCGGACCGGCCACCCGCTGGCTGCTGCGGCGATTCCCAGTGGAGCATCGGCCTGAACCGTTCGAGTGGACCACGCCCACCGGCGCGGCCCTGCTGGCCGCCTTTGCCTCCTCACAGCCGCCTCCGCCGTTTGAGGTCTTCCAGATCGGTGTGGGAAAAGGCCGACGCCGATCGCCCCGAGGATGGAGGGTCCTAAGGCTCTTTCTGGGTCGAC
>CAYJTC010000064.1:0-9068 GCA_964372955.1 uncultured Planctomycetia bacterium
GGCGGGGAGATTTGAACTCCCGACCTCTTGGTCCCGAACCAAGCGCTCTAGCCAAACTGAGCCACGCCCCGCCTTGGATCTACGCCACTTTCTTCCGACGCAGAAGCTGACGAGCTGGGACCTGGACCACTCTCCCCTTGCGCCAAATCACAACGGGGTATCCTCTGCGCTGATGGTCCAGGATCACTTCGCGGACTGCTTCTTTTAAGGCCTTTTCGGCCTTACGCGCAAGGGGTGGGATTCCCTGTTTCATCTGAGGTTTTCGCGTCAACGGTCTTTCCCTCGAGTTATTTTCGAAAACAACTCTGGAATCAGAATCTGGAGCTTGCCCCGTTCCTCAACGGAAACCAACTGGGGCACGTCGCCAGAATTGTCGAATATCAGCCAGGAGTCGAGCAAGGGCTTGTAGACTTTGAAGAGATTCCGAATGCCCCTTTCGAACCTGCGACGCACCACCTTCTCTGGAATATCGTGCCCCCCGCTGCGGACCCGGTCGGCAATGCGCTTAAGGGCCAATTCTACACTGGGAATCCACAGGAAGAACAGGTGGATGGTATATCCTTGGGCCTTCAACCGGCGCAACAGAGAAACATGGGCTATTCCGGATAATGTTGTTTCGAAACCAAAATCCTCTCCCTTCCTCGAAAGCAGATGGATTTGCTCAAGGAGCAGCCTTCCTGCTCTTAAAGCGGCGGTCTCCGGAGAGAAGGGGGACAGCCCACCGGCAATCAAGTCGGCGTTGACGAACTGCTTGCAATCCGCATAAAGAGGAAGGAACCTGCGTGCGAACGTTGTCTTCCCAGCCCCATTCGGCCCAGCAATCACGTAAATTCTCGGACGACTCATTTTTACTTCACGCCGGGGCACCCAAAGATTGGAGGGCTTGTTCCATGGCGGAGCGGGCGGGGGGATCCGGCTCCCGGCGCAGGGCCCGCTGGAGCGGCTCGACGGCACGGGGATCCTTGAGGCCCCCCAGCACGAAGGCGGCCTGCTCCCGGGTCCAGGGCTTCAGGGCCCGCAAGCGCCGGATCAAGGTGGGGACGACCCGGGCGTCCCCGAAGGCGACCAGCGCCTCGGCCGCCGTCCGGCGAACTTTCGGGTCCCAGTCGGTGAAGGTCGCTACCAGCGCCGGCCCGGAGGCCGGATCCTTCAAGCGGGCCAGTGATTCCACCGCTTTGCGCCGGGTCCAGACATCATGGTGAAACAGGGCCCTGCACAGAGCCGGCACCGCGGCCCGGTCTCCGATCCGGCCCAACCCTTCCGCGGCGGCCCGGCGGACCACCGGCTCCGGATCCTTCAGCGCCCGGATGAGGGATTGAACCGAACGGGGGTCCGGAATTCCTTTGAGCGCTTCGGCCGCCCCGGAACGGGCCAGCGTATCTTTGTCCCGGAGCGCCTCGATCAGTCCCGGCACCGCCTCCGGGGAATGGAGCGCCTCCAACTCTGCGGCCGCCTGCCAGCGGACCTCTCGGGCTGGATCCTCCCGAAGCGCTTTCAAGAGAACCTCCAGCGATTGTTCGCCTCGAATGGCGCGCCAGGCCCCCAGCGCGGCGGCCCGCACTCCGGCATTCGGATCGGCCAGGGCCCCTTCAACCGCCGAGGCGGTGGCCGGATCCCGCCAACGGGCCAGAGCCGCGCAGGCGGCCCGGCGCCGGTCCGGATCGGGATCTTTCAGGTCGGTCAAAACCTTTTCCAGGTCTTCCTTCTGCTCGACTTGGAGTTTCTCCTCCGGCGGCTGGGGGGTCAGCGTGAAACGGAAACGGTGAATGTCTTTAAAACGGATCGGAAGCAGGTTTTCCGTGACGAAATCAATCGGGATCCATTGAAACCAAGGGGCTCTCACCATCTCCCGGGTCACCCGCTCCCGGAACCCGGGCTTGCGCAGACGGAATAGGTATCGGCCGTGGGTGATGAACTCGTGGTTGACCGGGGCTTTGCCGATCAGATGCTCGTTGATCCAGACGGTGGCGCCGGGCGGGTCCGACTCGACTACGATCATCCGCTTGACACAGCCTGAGAGCATCACCGTCATTGCGAGGATCCAGAGCGAAGCGACGGGGACGAAGCAATCCCGCCTTAAAACGAGATTGCTTCGCTCCCATTGGTCGCTCGCAATGACGTGCTGCTGGCTCACCTTCTTCCCCACAATCCCCGGTTCGCTTCCCGGGCCTCTGTCTGTAGTTTTCTAAAGAGATCCACATGTTTGACGTTCGGCGGAAACGTCAGGAGCTGAGCGTAGCCCTGCCGGACCAGCTCCGCGTTGACAAAGGTGCCGTCCGGCAGGTAAACGTAGGCGAGCAGACGGCCGTACTTGTCGCGGCGCTCCAGATCGAACTCCAAGCGGACTCTCTTGCCCTCGACCAGCCGCCGGTTGAACTCCATTGCTTCCCGGGCGTAGAACTGCACCGGCTTCCTAGGATGGTACAGTTCCGGCGTGTCCATCCCAATGTACCGGACCCGCTCTCCGTTGGAAAGAACCACCGTGTCTCCGTCGATCACCCGCTGCACGAAAACCTGGGCTTGGGATTGCCCGGCGGAACCGCCGGCCCCCTGCGCCTGGAGCGTGGTCAGGTGCCGATGGACCGCCGTGAAAACCATCAGGGTAGCGGCGGCAATGAGGAGTTTGCGGATCGATCGATTCTTGCGCATGAGAGTCCTGCCTAATATAGCACGCGGTGAAGATACTTCGCGACCAGATCCAGCTCGATATTGACCTTCCCGCCGACTGGCTTGGATCCGAGCGTGGTCGCCCGGGCGGTGTGCGGAATCAAATGGACTTGAAAAACGGTGTCAGGCACCCGCCTTCGGCGGGAGGCAGACACCTCCCCCAGCGTCAAGCTCACCCCGTCCAACCCGATCGGCCCTTTGGGGACCAGGCAGCGGATCAAGGAAGCAGAGGCTTCAATCTCCAGGGTGAGACTTTTCCCCTTGCGGACCCGACGGACCACCTTCCCTTGGCCGTCGACGTGGCCCAGCAAAAGATGGCCCCCGAGTCGGTCTCCTACTTTCAAGGAACGTTCCAGGTTGACCGGGTCGCCGCCCCGCAAGCTTCCCAGGGTGGTCACCCGGACTGTTTCAGGCAGGAGCCGGAAGGTGATCTGTTTGCCGCGGCGGCTCTCCCCCGTCAGACAGACCCCGTTCACGGAGATCGATTCGCCGATCGCCAGCCGCGGAAAAGACCTCTCTGGAACGATGGTCAGCCGGTCTCTGGCGCGGGAAACCACCTCTCCGGTCATCTCGATGATCCCGGTAAACATCGCCGTCAGTCCTTTTTGAACCGGACCGCCGCCTGCACCAGCAGGTCGGGACCCAGCCGCCGCACCGTCAGATCCTCCAGCCGAATCGCTTGAGCCAGAGAACCGATCCCTTCCCCTTCCATCAACGTCGGGGCTTGCCTTCCCCCCACCAGGATCGGAGCCACCAGGATGGCGAGCCGGTCCACCGCACGGGCAGCCAGGGCAGAGGCGATCACTTCCCCTCCCCCTTCGATCAGTAAGTGGGTGACCTCTTTCCGCGCCAGATATCTCAAGAGGGCCTTCAAGCTCACCCGCCCCTTTTCACCGGGAAGGCGCAGCACCTGCGCGCCGGCCCGGACCAGCCGGCGCTCCCGGTCCTTCGGGGCCGTTTGCAGGGTGGCGATCAGAATCGGATCTCGTTGTGAAAAAAGGCGGGCCTTCGCCGGCGTGCGAAGCTTGGAATCCAGCACGATCCGCAGCGGCTGCTTCGCCGTTCCTCGGCTCCGGGCCGTCAGCCGGGGATCATCCTTCAACACCGTCTCCACGCCGACTAAGATCGCGTCCACGCGGGAGCGCAGGTGATGGGTCCAAGCTCGCGCGGGAGGTGAAGAGATCCATCGGGAGGCGCCGGTCCGGGTGGCGATCTTTCCATCGAGCGATTGGGCCGCCTTGACCGTGACGAACGGCCGGCCGGCCGTCTTCCAGGTGACGAACACCTCGTTCAAGGCGCGGGCCTCCTGCTCCAGCACTCCCACTTTCGTGGAGATGCCGCCGGCTTTAAGCCGGCGAAGCCCGCGGCCTCGAACGAAGGGGTTCGGATCGATCATCGCCGCCACGACTCGCCGGATGCCGGCGGCCCGGATCGCCTCGACGCAGGGAGGGGTCCGTCCGTGGTGAGCGCACGGTTCGAGGTTAAGGTAAAGGGTAGCGCCGCGGGCCTTGCGCCCCGCCCGGCGGATGGCGATCACCTCGGCGTGCGGCCGGCCGGCCGCGGCGTGGAACCCGGTTCCGACGATCCGCCCGGCCCGGACCAGCACCGCCCCCACCATCGGGTTGGGACGGGTCCGGCCTTCCGCCCGGCGGGCAAGCCCAAGAGCCAGCCGCAGGTAATGCTCGTCGGGGTACCCCACCGCTTAGCCCGGCCCGCGGGAACAGGCCTGTTTGAGCCGCTCCACCCACTCGTAAGGAATAGTGACGGAACCAATCAAAGGGCCTTTGCTCTTCCGGTGGCCGTGGCAGTCGGAGCCGCCGGTCATCAACAGATTGTTCTCTTCGGCGAGAGCCCGGTATTTCCGGACCACCGCCGGATCATGGTCGGAATGGAACACCTCGATCCCCTGAATCCCGGCGGCCACCAGCTCAGGCATCCAGGAATCTTCCACGAGCCGGTGCGGGTGGGCCAGCGCCGCCGCTCCGCCGGCGGCCCGGATCATCCGGACCGCTTCGGAAACGGTGAGTGTGGCTCCTTTAACGAAGCAGGGCCGGTCATCCCCCAGGTATCGGTCGAAGGCCCGTTGGATCGTGGGAACCGCTCCCTTTTCCACCAGGGCCTGGGCCAGGTGGGGACGGCCCGGGGAGCCCTCCCCGGAAATCGAGAGGACCTCCTCCAATTGAAGGGAGGCGACCCCCTGCTCCCGCAGCCGGTCGATCATCGCCTGGAGCCGGCCGACCCGGTACTTCTGCATCCGGTCCAGGAACTTCCGGAACGCCGGATCTTCGATGTGGAGTCCATAGCCCAGAATGTGCAGCTCCCGACCCCGGAAAGCGACGGTGATCTCCACGCCAGGAATGATTTCTAATTCTCCTTCAGCCGCAGCCGCCCGGGCCGCCGCGATCCCATCGACGGTATCGTGGTCGGTGATGCTGATCGCGGAGAGCTTCAGGGCCTTCGCCCGCCGGACCAGCTCCTCCGGCGCGAAGGTTCCGTCCGAATGGCAGGTGTGCAGGTGAAGATCAGCCCGCCCTTCGACACGCCGCTCATCCTGAGCTTGTCGAAGGAGAGCGGCGTGCTCAGGGCGAACGGCTTTATGTTGCATCGATATGCTCCGCCTTATGGATGGAGTCCAACACCCCGTTGACGAACTTGCTGGAATCTTCGGCCCCGAACCGCTTGGCCAGCTCCACCGCCTCGTTGATCACCACTTTGGGGGGAATTTCGTCACCGAACAGAAGCTCGTAAATGCCCAGCCGCAGGATGTTCCGGTCCACCACCGCCATCCGATCCAGCGCCCAGTTGGTGGCGTGCTTGGCCAGAAGCCGGTCGCTTTCGGGCCGGCGGGTAAGAGTTCCTTCGACCAGGCGAATGACGAAGGCCTGGGACTCCTCCGGAACCCGGTGGTCCCGAAAGAAAATCCTCAGGCCCTCCTCCGGAGAGTCTTTAGTGATGTCCAATTGGTACAGGACCTTCAGCGCCGCTTCCCGCGCCTGCGATCGTTTACTACGCACCGTGACATCTCCCAGGCAGCCTGCGCGGCCTCTCCTCCCCGGTCCAACCGGTCCTTCCGAGCCCGCTCCAGCGCGTGATTCCACCGGCGGGCCACAATCACTCCGGAGGCAATCGGCACCTCGCTTAACACGCCAGCCAGCGCCAGCCCCTGATAAACGGCCTGCGCCAAAAATTGAAACTGCGGGGTTTCCCCCGCTAAGATGCAGCCTAACGCCACCACCGCTTGATACCGCTTCGACCGGGCCAGCCGGGAGGCCGCCGCCGGAAGCTCAAAAGCTCCCGGCACCCAGACCAGATCGATCTTCGAGCCGGCCACCCCCTTGGAACCGAAGGCGGCCAAAGCCCCCTCCACCAAGCGCTGGGTAATCTCCCGGTTAAAGCGGCTCGCGATAATTACGAAGCGGGGCGTGCGGGAACGCAAAACGGCTACTCGGAGTCGAGGACTTCCAGAAGCAGATGGCCCAGCTTTTCCCGCTTGGCTTTAAGGTATTTGGAGTTGTTGGGGGTGGCAGGTAATTGCAAGGGGACTCTCTCAACGATCGACAGGCCGAACCCGTCTAAGCCCACCAGCTTCCGAGGATTGTTGGTCATCAGCCGCACCTGGGTCAGCCCCAGATCAGTCAAGATCTGGGCGCCGATCCCGTAGTCCCTTAAGTCCGGGTCGAACCCGAGCGCCCGGTTGGCCTCGACGGTGTCTAGCCCCTTGTCCTGCAGGGCGTAGGCCTTGATCTTGTTGACCAGCCCGATGCCGCGGCCTTCCTGCCGCAGGTACAGCAGGACGCCCCGTTCCTCCTTTTGGATCAGCTTCATGGCCGCCTCCAGCTGAGGCCCGCAGTCGCATCGCCAGGAATGGAACACGTCCCCGGTCAAGCACTGGGAATGGACCCGGGCCAGGACCGGCGGCTGGCGAATGTCTCCCAGGACCAGGGCCACATGCGCCTGCTCATCGATGGCCGATTCGTAGACGAGCATCTGGAACTCCCCGAACGGAGTCGGCAGGACCGTCTCCACCACTCGCTTGACGAACCGCTCCTTGACCAGTCGGTACTTGATCAGGTCCGCGATGGAACCGATCTTCAACCCATGCTCCCGGGCGAACTCGATCAACTGAGGCACCCGGGCCATCGTGCCGTCCGGGCTCATGATCTCGCAGATGACGCCGGCCGGGTACAGGCCGTCCAGCCGCATCAGGTCGATCGCCGCCTCGGTATGGCCGGCCCGAACCAGGACCCCGCCGTTGCGGGCCCGCAAAGGAAAGACGTGGCCCGGCCGGACCAGATCGGTCGGTTTGGCATTGGGGTCAATCAGGGTCCGGATCGTCTGGGCCCGGTCGTGCGCGGAGATCCCGGTGGTAATCTCCCGGCCGGCGTCCACAGAGACCATCCAGGCGGTCCCGAAGGGGGATTGGCTCTCGAGCACCATGGGCTTGAGCTCCAACAGCTCCAGGCGGCCGGCCTCCATCGGCACGCAGATCAGGCCCCGGCCGTGGCTGCACATGAAGTTGATCGCCTGCGGGGTCGCGAACTGAGCGGCGATCAGCAGGTCTCCTTCATTCTCCCGGTCCTCGTCGTCCACGATGACGACCAGACGGCCGGCTTTCAGATCTTCAAGAATCTCTGGAATGGTGTTGAACATGGTTTTTCCTCGGAAGCCGTTATTATAGCACCTATGAAACCAGTCATTCCCGCCCTCGATGTCGCTCGAGGGTAAACCCTCGATCGGGGTCGAGGGCAGGCTCCAGCGGGAATCCTCTTTGATCCTCACTTTCGTGAGGATGACGGCACCGACTAGACTGACAGTGCCGTCAGCTTGGCTTCAAGGGCCTGGAGGGTCGCCTGCTCATCGGCGCTGAAGCTGGCCGCTCCCTTATCCCGCAGGGTGTCGCAGATCGCCCGCAGAGAGGTCTTCCGGGGGGCTAGAATCTGATCGACGGTTTCCCGGAGGATCCGGTCCGGGGTCAGATCCGCGATCCCCTTCTGCCGTCGCTCCTCCGGACTCATCAGGAGCGCCTTGTCCCATTCGCTGGAGGGCTGGATGTCGGTGGGAATGCCCGGCAGGGACTCCCGCATCAGGTTCCTTTTCTTGAGGAGCGCCAGCTCCTGTTTCGAGAGGCCCGCCACGAACCGGCTTAAATGTTCCAGGGTCCCTTCCGGCATCGTGTTGGCCGCCCAGGCCCCCAGGAACGGCAGGAGGTAAAGCAGGGGGCTGTACGGCTGATCCGACTTGACCCCGGTAGAGGCAATCAGCATCCGCTGGGGCCGGACTCCCAGGGCTTTGAGCGGCTCGTACAGGGCCCGGAGCCGACCGATCGCTTCCAGAAGCGTCCGGCCCTCCGCGTCGGCGTAAAGCCGCTCCGGATCCTGGAACGGCAGATCGAAAAAGATCGCTTCAAACATCTGATAGATCTTCTTGGCCTGGGCGATCCCTACCTTCCCCTTCAGCAGCTGCAATGGGGACAGTCCTGCGGGGGACACTCCACTACGTGGGGTGTCCCCCGCAGGGCTGTCCCCGTATGCTCGCTCGATCAGGGGATCCACCACACGGTCCACCCGGCTGACGAACAGGGAATTGACCGAGGTGATCCCGCTTAAGTCCTGCCGGATCTCCGCTTCGCTGACCTTCCGGCTCTTCAGGCGGCTCACCCGGTCGGTCAAACCCAGCAGATATCCTTCCACCGTCTGCAGGTAATGCCGGTCCGAGAAGACCAGCGTGATATTCGGGTGAACCGTCCCTTCACTGACCGCCTGCCGAATCGCCTGGGGGCCGACAGCCAGATTCGGGATCTTGGTAAAGGCCCCCACTCCTTGCATCAACTGGGCGATCCGCCGGACCTCCGCGACCAGTGGATCCAGCTCGGTCAGAAGCGCGGAGGCCTCTTGGGAAACCCGCCCCTCCCACGGCCACTGGGAATGGACAGACTCAAAAGCCTTCGCCGCCTGCAGGGCCGCCTCGTTGTACAGGACTTGGTAGATCTCCTGGACTGACCGGCCCTGCGCTTTCAGAGATTGAATCCGCCCATCCAGCACGCCCAGCTCCACCAGCTGACGGAACAGGGTCTGGTTGGTGGTCATCCCCAGGATCCCGGTCCGCTCGATCAGCTCCACCAGGCGGGTCTGCCAGTCCTTGCCCTCTTTCAAGGCGGGGAATCCATCCAGCATGAAGCTGTTGGCCTGGCAGGTCGGGTCGTAGAGCCGCAGGAGGGTACCGTTCGGGAGCATCATCGTTCGCATTCTACCACAGCCGGAGAAACGGAAAGCGACGCTACGCGGAGAAGACCAGCCAGCGGGCCCGGCCCTGGGAATCGGTGACCCGCTCCATGCCCAGGAACTGGGAGCCGACCGGTCCCAGCCGGGATTGGATCAGCTCCATCAGGAGCGCCTGGGGAT
>CAYJTC010000065.1:0-8901 GCA_964372955.1 uncultured Planctomycetia bacterium
CTCATTTTCATGAGGATGACAGCCACAGGTGCCGACGAATCTGGGATGCACCCGTTAAAAGGAATCTGTTTGGAAGAGGTAGTATAGCATGCTAGAATATTTTCCCCCCATGAAGATTTACAGGAAACTTTTACCTTATCTAAAGCCCCACGCCAAGCGGTTTACGGCCGCCTGCGGATGCATGCTGGCCTCCAGCCTCTTCAACGGGGTTTCCCTGGTGATGCTGGTACCGCTCATCGACGTGGTGCTGCTCAACCGCCCGGTCACTCTGCCGGGGTGGCTTCCGGCTCCGCTGGCGGAGGCGATCAACGCCTTCCTCCAGGCCCCGCCGTTGGCCAAGCTCCACACGGTGATCGGGCTGGCGCTGGCCCTGTTTATCCTGAAGAACCTCTCCGTTTTCGCCCAGACTTACCTGATGAACGACGTGGCCCTCCGGTTCCTGCGGGACATCCGGGACGGGCTGTACCGGAAATACCAGCAGCTTTCCCTGGATTTCTTGAGCGGCGAGCGGACCGGGGAACTGGTCTCCCGGATCACCTACGACGTGTCGGTTCTTCAGAACTCAATCACCGAAGGGCTGACCGATCTGGTCTACCAGAGCGCTCAGGTCCTGTTCTTCACGGTGACCCTTCTTCTGATCGACTGGCGGCTGGCTGGGGTGGCCCTGCTGCTGCTGCCGGCCATCGGCTACCCGATCGTCCGAATCGGCAAAGCGCTCCGGAAGCTGGGCTTCATCGTGCAGGAGCGGATGGCCGACTTAAACAGCCGGCTCATTGAGACGATCCAGGGGATCCGGGTGATCAAGGCCTTCACCGCCGAGGCCGGTGAAGCGGCCCGGTTTGCCCGGATCAATCAGGCCTACTACAAGGCCAACATCCAAACGCTCAAGCGCCGGGAGGCGCTGGGGGCGATTACGGAGTTGATCGGCGTAGCCGGCGGGCTGTTCGTGCTGGAGGTGGGCGGCCGGGAGATCCTCAGGGGGACCCTCTCCCCGGGCACTTTCATCCTGTTCCTGGGAGCCCTGGTCTCCCTCACCCAGCCGTTCAAGAAACTCAGCCGCATCCACTCCATCAATCAGCAGGCGATCTCCGCCGCCAAGCGGGTGGTGGAGATTCTGGAGACCCCCCCTTCCGTTCAGGAAATTCCGGGGGCGGCTGCTTTGCCCCGCTTTCACCGGGAGGTCCGGTTCGAGGAGGTCTGGTTCCAGTACCTGCCCGCCCAGGGCAAGGGGGGGCAGGCGGGCGGGGAGCGTCCGGTGCTCAAAGGGGTGGATCTGACGGTGCGGACCGGAGAGGTGGTGGCGATTGTCGGCTCCAGCGGCTGCGGGAAGACCACCCTGGTCAACCTGATCCCCCGTTTTTATGATCCGAGCCGGGGGCGGGTCACCCTCGACGGGGTCGACATCCGGAAGGTGACTTTGGATTCGCTCAGGGAGCAGATCGGGCTGGTGACCCAGGAGCCGTTCCTTTTCCATGACACGATCCGGGCCAACATCACCTTCGGCCAACCGGGAGCCGACCTAGAGCGGGTCACCCGGGCCGCGAAAGCGGCCAACGCGGACTCCTTCATCCGGCGGCTCCCTTTAGGGTACGACACCCCGGTAGGAGAGCTAGGGGCGCGCCTGTCCGGCGGCGAGCGGCAAAGGATCGCCATCGCCCGGGCCCTCCTGAAAGATCCGCCGATCCTGATCCTGGATGAGGCCACCTCCCAGCTGGACTCGGAGTCGGAGGCGCTGGTGCAGGAGGCCCTCGAGCGGCTGATGGAGGGGCGGACCGTCTTTCTGATCTCTCACCGGCTCTCCACGATCCGGAACGTCGACCGGATCGTGGTGCTCGACCAGGGCCGGGTGGCCCAGATTGGACCGCATGAGGAGCTGATGCGGGGGTCCGGCGTCTACCGGCGCCTCTACGAATTACAGGTTGCGCCGTAATGTTTATTTGGTAGAATCAACGCTTACGATGATCCCACCACCTCCGTTAATGAATCTTCAGATTCATCCCACCGACGATTATCGGTGGGATCACAGCAGGGCTATGCCCTGCTGCGAAACGGAGGTGGTGGGGTGATCCCACCCTTAGTGAAGGATTTGCTGGAAGCCGGTGTCCATTTCGGGCATCAGACCCGCCGCTGGAATCCCAAGATGCGCCGCTTCATCTTCGGCCAGAAGAACGGGATCTACATCCTGGATCTGGAGAAGAGCGCCCAGGGGCTGGCCCGGGCGCAGGAGTTCCTCCGGTCGGTCGCCGCGGAAGGAGGAGCGATTCTGTTCGTGGGGACCAAGCGCCAGGCCCAGCCGATCATCCGGGAGGAGTCCCAGCGCTGCGGGCAATTCTACGTGAACCTGCGCTGGCTGGGCGGCCTGCTCACCAACTTTCAAACCATCCAGAAATCGGTCCAGCGCTTGAAGACCCTCCGGGCCTGGCGGGAAGACGGCACGTTGGAGCGCCTGACGAAAAAGGAGGCCGCCCACCTGGAAAAGGAGCTGGCCAGTCTGGAGAAGGTGCTCAGCGGAATTCTTGAAATGGGCCGTTTGCCTAAGGCGATGGTCGTGGTGGACGCCAGGCGGGAGGAGACGGCGGTCCTGGAGGCCAACCGCTTGGGGATCCCGGTGGTGGCCCTGGTGGACACCAACACCGACCCGGATCCGATCCGCTACGTGATCCCCGGAAACGACGACGCCATCCGGTCCATCCGACTGGTTACCTCCCGGCTGGCCGACGCGATTCTGGAAGGGCATCAAACCTACTTGGCTGGGAAGGCGGCGCAAGAAGCGCCTCAGCCGGCTTCAGGGCCAGCCCCAGCCGCTCCGGAAGCGGCACCCGAGGAGACTTCTTCGCCGGAATCTGCCGCCGCGCCAGCGCCGATCCTTCCGGTGGACGAGGTGGAGGCGATCGTCCCCGAAGCCACCTTGAAGGTGGAAAAGGAACCCACGCCGCTGATGAAGAGGCGGCGGCCCTCCATCAAGCCGAAGGCCGCCCAGGGAACGGGGGAGCCGACTCCTTGAGCAACTCGAAGGCCCCCATCTCGACAGACCAGATCCGGGCTCTGCGGGAACGGACCGGGGCTAGCGTCATCGAGTGCCGCAACGCCCTCATCCAAGCCGGCGGGAATCCGGAGGAGGCGATTCGAATCCTGCGGGAAAAGGGAAAGAACCTGGCCGCCCAGAAGGCCGGCCGGGCCGCCCATCAGGGTCTGATCGGCTCCTACGTGCACGGAGGGCGGATCGGCGTCCTGGTGGAGGTCAACTGCGAGACCGATTTCGTCGCCAGGACCGACCCCTTCAAGGATTTCGTTCAAGAGCTGTGCCTGCAGATCGCTTCCATGAATCCTCAGTTCGTCAGCCGGGAAGAGGTTCCCCCTGAGCAGATTGGCCGGGCCTTAGAGGAGCTCCACGAGGAGATCCAGGAGGTGGAGGAGGAGGGAGCCCAGTCCATCCAGCAGGCCCACATGGAAAAGTTTTACCGGGAGCGGGTCCTCCTGGACCAGCCCTACGTCCGGGACACCGGCAAGACGGTCCAGGACCTCCTGCATGAGGCCGTGACCCGCCTGCGGGAGAACATCGTGATCCGCCGGTTCGCCCGGTTCGTCTTGGGAGAGGATGTCTAAAACGGCCCGCCGCTCTTCCTATCACCGGATCGTGCTCAAACTCTCCGGTGAAGCCCTCCAATCCAAGTCAACCGGCTACGGCATTGATCCGGCCGTCACCGCCGAAATCGCTTCCCAGATCAAGGAGATCCACGACCTGAAGGTCCAAGTGGGGGTGGTGATCGGCGGCGGCAACATCTTCCGCGGCACCGGCGCTACCGCCAACGCCAAGGGAATCGACCGGACCACCGTCGACTACATGGGGATGCTGGCCACCGTGATCAATTCCCTGGCGCTCCAGGACGCGCTCGAGAAGCAGGGCTGTTTTACCCGGGTCATGACCGCCATCCACATGGAGGCGCTGGCCGAGCCCTACATCCGCCGCCGGGCGATCCGCCATCTAGAGAAGGGAAGGGTGGTGATCTACGCCGGGGGTACCGGCAACCCTTACTTCTCCACCGACACCGCGGCGGCCCTCCGGGCGATCGAGACTGGCGCCGAAGTGATCTTGAAGGCCACCAAGGTGGACGGGGTCTACTCCGCCGATCCCAACCGGGACAAGAAGGCGGTCAAATACACCACCCTCAAGCACATGGACCTGCTCCAGAAAGAGCTCAAGGTGATGGATGCCACCGCCGTGAGTCTTTGCATGGATCATCATTTGCCGATCATCATCTTCAACCTGGTCAAAAGGGGCAACATCAAGCGGGTGGTGATGGGAGAGCCCATCGGAACAAAGGTGAATTAGATGAATCTTCCTGCTCTTTTGAAGGACACCGACGTCAAGATGCAGAAGGCCCTTGAGGTGATGACCCGGAATTTCGGCGCCATCCGGACCGGGCGGGCCAGCCCCAGTCTGGTGGAGGGGGTTCGGGTCGATTACTACGGCACGCCGACACCGCTCAAGCAGATCGCCGCCATCAACACGCCGGACCCCCGGCTGATCGTGATCCAGCCCTGGGACGCCAAGTCCCTTCAGGAGATTGAGAAGGCGCTGATGAAGGCCGACCTGGGGCTGACCCCAGTCCTGGACGGCAAGATCATCCGGATCCCGGTGCCGCCCCTTTCCACGGAACGCCGGGAAGAATTGGCCAAATTGGCGCGCACCCAGGCGGAGGAGGGTCGCATCGCCATCCGGAACATCCGCCACGTCGCCAAGGAGGGGATCGAGAAGCTGTTCAAGGACAAGGAGATCGCCGAGGATGACAAGTTCAAGGGGCTCGACGACCTCCAGAAGCTGACCGATCGTTTCCACGCCAAGATCGAAGAACTGCTCGCCGCCAAAGAGGCGGACCTCAAAGTCGTCTAAGCGGCCCTCGGGCCGATCCCCCTACGGGGATCCACCTTGACGGCCCACCTAGCGGTGGGCATAGAAACTTCAGGGCCGATAGCTCAATAGGAAGAGCGACGGACTTTTAATCCGTTGAGCAGAGTTCGAATCTCTGTCGGCCCACCATTAACAAGCCGGACAACGGGGATAAATTCTGGATGCATCTTGAGCCTTTTGGCGTTAAAGAGGTGTCCCACGAAGAGATTGTCCGGCTTGTTTCTAAGGGGGAAACCATATCTTGGTTTCCCCCTTAGTATTCCCCCTTCCAGAGGAAAGGGATGTTTCGATGATCCCTTATGAAATTATTGAGCATACGGCGGACGTTGGGGTGAGGGCCTTCGGCCGGACCCGGGAAGAGCTGTTCGCCCACATGGCCGAGGGGATGTTCAGTCTGATCGTCCCGCTCGAAGAGATCCATCCTGAAATCACCGTTCCGATCCAAGCCCAAGCCCAGGGAACCGACCGGCTCCTCGTGGCTTGGTTGAGAGAGCTTTTGTACCTGTTCGACACCCAAAAGATCCTGGGCCGGCGTTTCGAGATCCAACGGCTGGAAGAGGGCCGGGTCGAAGCGGTGATCTCCGGGGAGAAGCTGGATTTGGATCGCCACCATCCGGACAAGGAGGTCAAAGCGGTCACCTACTGCGACCTGTCGGTTGCCCAGGGGCCGGATGGGGTCTGGGTCGCCCAAGTGATCTTCGATATCTGACTGCCGAAGGCAGTCATCCTGAGCCCCACGAAGTGGGGCGAAGGATCTCGTTTTGGCGATGTTATAATCATTACACGACTCATGCAAAACCGTTCGTGCTGAGCTTGTCGAAGCACGAAATGCCTCTTCACCCTTCGACAGGCTCAGGGTGAACGGCTCAGATTGCATGACTCGTGATCATTATCAAGATGGAAACCGAGACGATTCCAATCCGAAAGATCGACGACTGGCGCTGGGAAATCCCCCGGGACGCCAGACCCGGCATGCGGGTGCCCGGGCTGATCTTCGCCGACGAGGCGCTGATGAACGATATCCGGAGAGACAAATCCTTGGAGCAGGTGGCCAACGTGGCTACCCTGCCGGGGATCGTCAAGGCCTCGATGGCGATGCCGGATATCCACTGGGGCTACGGCGCCCCAATCGGTGCTGTGGCAGCGATGGATCCGGATACCGGCGTCATCGCTCCCGGCTTAATCGGGTATGACGTGAACTGCCTTTCCGGGGACACCAAGATTCTACATCGCTTGGGATATCACCGTCCCATCGAGCGGGTGGTTGCCGGAGAGCTTCGGGAGGAGGTCCGGTGCGTTCAGCTCGAGAGGAAACAGCCGGAGGCCGCCTCGGTCGGTCATTGGCTTCGGAAGCGTCCGACCACCGAGGTGTTTGAGCTGATGACCCCGACAGGCCGCCGGGTTGTGGCCACGGCGGATCACCCGTTTCTGACGCCCGGGGGGATGAAATTCCTGGGTTCCCTCACGCCAGGCGACCGTGTTGCCGTGGATCCCTTTGATGGAGTTCCTTACGAGGAGCCCCGCCGGGACGTCCTGATTGGGGAGAGGGATGTCCGACAATTCCTGACGGGGCGGGGGTGGACGCTCGGAAATCGGATTGCCCAGGTGCTTCGGTATCTTGGCGAACGCGGATTGTTGCCGCTGCGTTACGATTCACCTGCCTTGCCCGCATTGATCAAGGCCCTGGCTTACGTGATGGGTGACGGCACCCTCTATTTCCTCAAGAAGGACGGCAATGGCATCGTCTGGTTCTTTGGAAAGGCGGCCGATCTGGAAGAGATCCGGCAGGATCTTTCTCCTTGGTTCACGGTTTCCAGGACCTACCCGCGCAGGCGTCAGCACCGCATCCAGACCGATTATGGAGAGATTCAGTTTGAGGGGTCGAACGACTGTTGCAGAGTCGGCTCGACTTCCTTTGCCGTCCTTCTGATTCTTTTGGGCTGCCCCTTTGGGAATAAGTCCATCCAAGACTACGGTGTGCCTCGATGGCTGTGGAACGCGCCCCTTTGGCAAAAGCGGCTCTTCCTGGCCGCGTATTTCGGAGCCGAACTTCAGAGTCCGCGTGCTTTTAGAGAACGCAATCGGAATTTTCCAGCGCCGCTGCTGACCGTCCAGAAGCAGGAGGACTATGCCGACAGCGGGAAGCGATTTTTGCAGGAGATCGCCCACCTTGTCAGAGAATTCGGAGTGGAAACACTTGGAATCAATGTGCGCCGTGAGGCCATCCAGCGAAAGCATGGCGTGTCCTGCCGGCTGCGGCTCATGTTTTCTTCCCGGCCAGAGAGTCTTCTGGCTTTGTACACGAGAATCGGATTTGAATACCATCAGAAGAAGCGGGCTGAGGCAGCCGTTGTCGCGGCATATCTTTCATTCAAAGGCACCATTTGTAGGGAGCGCCAGGTGTTGGTCGACAAGATCGTCGGCCTCCGGCAGGAAAAAGGTTTTGGGGCGAAGCGGATCGCATCGCAGTTGGAGGTGGCGACAGCCAATCCGCGCGCTGGATTGAATTTCAGGTTCATAGAGAGGACTCTCTATGGGGGCGGAGATCGTTTGGTCCGAGTACCGGAGGATTTCCCCAGCTACGATGAGTTCCGACGGATTGTGTCAGATGGCCTCGAAGAGTCCGGCCTGGTTTGGGAAGAGGTTGAAGAGATCAAGGCCCGCGAGGATGTCCTTTGGGTTTACGACATTACGGTGAATCATCCAGACCACAATTTCGTCGCCAACGGTTTTGTCGTCCATAATTGTGGCGTCAGGCTGGTGCGGACCCGGCTGACCGAGGAGGAGGTCCGGCCGGTCTTGAAAGCATTGGTCGCTCAGCTGTTCCGGGATGTCCCTTGCGGGGTGGGGGCCGGCGGGGACATCAAATTCAGCAAGGAACAGGAACGAAAGATTTTAACCGACGGCTCTCAATGGATGGTCAAGCAGGGCTATGGGGTTGCCCAGGACGTCGAGCACACCGAAGCCCGGGGCCGGCTGGAGGGAGCCGACCCTGATAAAGTCTCCGAGCGGGCCTATGAGCGGGGAAAGGGCCAAGTGGGGACGCTCGGATCCGGGAACCATTTCCTGGAGGTGCAGGTGGTGGACCAGCTCTTCGATCCGGCGGCGGCTCAGTCCTTCGGTCTGCAGGAGGGAACGGTCACCGTGATGATCCATTCCGGATCCCGGGGGTTGGGCTACCAGGTCTGCGACGACTATCTGGAGAACACGTTGAAAGCCGCCGCCAAGTACGGCATCTCCCTCCCCGACCGGCAGCTGGCTTGCGCGCCGGTCAACTCTCCCGAGGGGCAGGCGTACCTGGGGGCCATGCGCGCGGCCGCCAATTACGCCTGGGCCAACCGCCAGCTTCTGATGCACCGGGCCCGGGCGGTGTTCGAGCGGATCTTCAAGCGGGGCTGGCAGGATCTGCGGATGTCGCTCATCTACGATGTGGCCCACAACATCGCCAAGATGGAAAAATACGAAGTGGACGGTAAGACCAAAACCCTCTGCGTCCACCGCAAGGGGGCCACCCGGGCCTTCCCGCCGGGCCATCCGGAACTTCCGGAGGATTACCGGCCGTGGGGACAGCCGGTGATCATTCCCGGAGACATGGGGCGCAGCTCTTATCTGCTGCTGGGTTCTGCCGGATCGATGACCGAATCGTTCGGCTCAACCTGCCATGGAGCCGGGCGGGTGATGTCCCGGACCGCGGCGGTCCGCTCGGCCCGGGGCCGCTCCATTCGAGCTGAGCTGGAGGCCAAGGGGATCGTCGCCATGGCCCGGGGCCGGACCGGATTGGACGAGGAGCAGCCGGATGCCTACAAGGACGTCAATAAGGTGGTGGAGGTAGTGGACCGGGCCGGGTTGGCCCGCCGGGTGTGCCGGATGAAGCCGATCGGCGTGATCAAGGGCTAGGGGTCTGGCTCTTTTGTACCGGCCGACTGGTGCTGCTGTACAAAAGTGCCTACAAAAGTGCCTGACCCCTTTGTACAGTCCTAAATGGGTAA
>CAYJTC010000066.1:0-8798 GCA_964372955.1 uncultured Planctomycetia bacterium
TCTAGAGGTGATCCCGATACCCATGAAGAGATTCCCAGGAATTCGGGAGTCCAAACCGTTCGTGGTGAGCCTGTCGAACCACGGACGGCGAGGAGCCGCCCTCTTCGCCCTTCGACAAGCTCAGGGCGAACGGAGGGAAAATCTCCGGATTCCCGATGGGGTAAGGGGATCACCTCTAGAAATGGCAGGAGAGCGCGGCCGAGGATAGAGCGAGTCCGCCACGCTGGGGCGGACGAGCGATGCGCGGAGGGAACCACCGGAGCGGGGGCGAAGAAGATGCCGTGTGTCAATGTACACAAGAAGTAATGTGTTCTAGTTGCCAAGCCATTGATTTAGTGAGCAGGAGTCGGCCATACTCGGTTTTGAGGACCTTTGATGAGAGCTTCCGTAGATCCATTGATGAGGATTGACGAGGTGGCGGCCTACATGCAGGTCAGCCGCTTCACCGTTTACCGGTTGGCCAAGGAGTGCTCTCTGCCGGCCACCAAGATCGGCCGGCAGTGGCGATTCCAAAAAGAGGAGATCGACCGATGGCTTCAAAACCAGTCTCACAAAAATCAAAGCCCGCATCACCCCGAGAAAAGTTCTCTTTAATGCCCAAAGGGCTCCGGGAGAAGCTCCTGGTGGCCTTCTCCCTGATGTCGGTTCTGCCCCTTCTGGTGATGGGTTATGTTCTGTCAAACTACGTCTTCCCTTATCTGAAGACTTTCGGCGACATCTCCCTGGTCGTCGGAGTGGCGATCTTTCTGGCCCTGTTGGGATTCGGGGTGGCCCGGAGCTTGGTGCTGCCGGTCATCCGGCTGGCTTCTCAGGCCCAGGCGATCGCGGCCGGAGATCTGGAGCGGAAGGTGGAGGTGGAGGAGTCGGGAGAGCTGGGGGATCTAGGGATGGCCTTGAACTCGATGACCTCCCGGGTCCGGGAGAACATGGCGCAGTTGAAGGTGTACGGGGAGCAGGCCAAGTCGCTGAACTTGGAGATTAACCATCGGGTCCTGGCCCTCTCCCACCTGCTGCAGGCCAGCAACTTGATCAACCAGGCGGCCAAGCTGGAGGAGATCCGGGCCTTCATTCTGGAGAAGCTGTCCAATCTGGACGAAGCGGAGCTGAACTGCCTCCTGGAGTCGACCGGCGAGGGGGGCACCTTCACCTTCCAGGCGGCCTCCAGCGCCGATCAGACCCGCGCGGACAACCTTCTCCTGCAAAGAGGCTTCTCCTGCCCCTGGCTGGCCCGCGTACTGAAGGAGCGGCGCTTCCTGGTGGTGGATGATCGAACCTCCTCTTCCGAGGAGCGGGAGTTTCTTCAGAAGCAATTCGGGATGGCCAATGCCGTCATCCAGCCGTTGACCTGCATGGGAAAGCCGGTCGGGCTGCTGCTGTCGGCCAACCGGAAGGAGGCGTTCACCTTTGAGGAGGATGGGTTGAACCTCCTGAAGGTTTTCGCCCGGCAGATGGCGATCGCCATCGAGAACGATTTTCTCACCAAGCGGGCGGCGCAGTTGGAGGTGACCGATGAGCTGACCGGGCTTTTCAACGCCCGGCACCTGCAGACCCGGCTCGAGGAAGAGGTCCAGCGGGCCATTCGGTTCCACCGTTCCTGCTCGCTCCTGCTGGTCCGGCTGGAGTCGCTGGATCGAGTCCGGCAACAGTACGGTCAACCGGCGGCTGATGAGATCTTGAAGCAAACGGCGCAGCTGCTCAAGCAGGGTTTAACCGACGTGGACCGGGCCGGCCGGTCCGGTCCGGAGGAGTTCGCCTTGATCCTCCCCGAGCGGAACAAGCGGGAGGTTATGGAGATGGCCGAATCGATCCGCCAGCAGATCGAAGGAAGGGCCTTCACCTATGGAGGACGCCGGATCCAGGGCTCGATGACGGTCCGCACCGGGATCAGCGAAAACCCTCTGGATGGAATGACCGGCGCTCAGCTTCTGGCAAAGGCGGTTCAGATCTTAGGGGCGCCAACGCCTTCCCATCCTTCCGGTTCGGGGAAGGAACGGATCTCAACAGGGATTTAAGGCAGACCAGCGAATGAGCGGACCCATCGAGCAGCTGCTGAAGATGATGGTGGAGAGGCGGGCCTCGGACCTGCATATTTGCGTGGGGTCCCCTCCCGTCCTGCGGGTGGATGAGGAGCTGATCCCCACCGATCTGCCCACTCTGGACCGGGAGGGGGCGAAGGCCCTGGCCTATAGTCTGCTTTCGAAAGAGCAGGTTGCCGCCTTCGAGCGGGAGCGGGAGATGGACATGTCCTTCGGCGTCTCCGGCCTGGGCCGTTTTCGGGTCAACGTCTTCCTGCAGCGTGGATCGGTGAGCGCGGCGATCCGGCTTCTGCCGTTTGCAATCCCCAGCTTCCAAGAGTGCGGTCTGCCGGTGACCATTTTGGAGGAATTGTGCCGCCGCAAGAAGGGGCTGATTCTGATCACCGGCGCTACGGGGAGCGGGAAGTCGACCACCCAGGCGGCGATGGTGGAGTGGATCAACAACCAGCGGCAGTGCCATGTGGTGACCATCGAGGACCCGATCGAATACGTCTACAAAAATAAGAAGGCGATCATCGACCAGCGGGAGATCGGGACCGACACCTTAAGCTTCCTGACGGCTTTGAAGCACGTCTTAAGACAGGACCCGAACGTGATCTTAATCGGGGAGATGCGGGACTTGGAGACCATTGAGGCGGCCCTGAACATCGCCGAGACCGGCCACCTGGTGCTGGCTACCCTGCACACCTCCGACGCGGTCCAGACGGTCAACCGGATCGTGGACGTCTTTCCGGCCCACCAGCAGCAGCAGGTGCGGATCCAGCTTTCCTTCGTCCTGCTGGCGGTGATGACCCAGCAGCTGATCCCTAAAGCCGCCCCGCCGGGCCGAACCCTGGCGGTGGAGATCATGGTGGCCAGCTCGGCGGTCCGGGCCCTGGTCCGGGAAGGCAAGACCCATCAGCTCTATTCGGTCATCCAGACCAGCCAACGGGACTCGATGCGGACCATGAACCAGTCGTTGGCGGATCTGTATCACCGGAAGGCCATCACCTACGAGGAGGCGATGGCCCGTTCCCACGACTCGGAAGAGCTCCTCCGGCTGGTTGAGAGGCGATGAATCCGATGGCAGGACCGCAGAGAGTGGTCACCAAGAGGCTGGGCGAACTCCTGATGGAGCGCAGGGTGATCACGCCGGATCAGTTGGTGGAGGCCCAGAAGGCGCAGGAAAAGAAGGGCGGGCTCCTGGGCCAGATCTTGGTGGAGATGGGATTTGCCACCGAAGAGGCAGTGGCCCAGGCCCTCACCACCCAGTACGGCTATCCGTTTTTGCCCTTGAAGAACTACATCATCGACGGGGAGCTGCTCCAGTCGATCCCGGAGAACGTGGCCCGCCAGTACTGCCTGGTTCCGGTGGACCGAATCGGCGACAGCCTGGCGGTGGCGATGGCCGACCCCTTGAACATCAAGGCGGTGGAGGACATTGAGATGCTCAATCACTGCTCGGTTCAGATCTTCGTGGCCACCCTGACCGATGTGGCGGAAGCCATCGAGCGCTGTTACGGAGGGGCCCATGGAGTCGCCGAAGCCGGCTCCTGAGATTCCCCGCGGCACGGGCACCCGGGAACGGCTGGTGGAGGCCCTGAGGAAGGAAGGGCTCTTGAGCTCCGAAGGGCTGGAGCGGGCCGCCGCCCACCAGCGGGAGAAAGGGGGCTCGCTTCAGCAGGCCCTGTTGGAGCTGGGGCTAGTCGACCCGAAGGCGCTGATGCCGGTCTTAAGCCGGACCCTGGGGGTGCCGGCAATCAGTCTCTCCAAGATGGAGCTGGACCCGGAGCTGGGAAAGCTGGTTTCCCGCAAACTGGCCTTCCACTATCAGGTGGTGCCGGTCTCCCGGCTGGGGAACCAGCTCAATGTGGCGATGACCGACCCCACGAACCTGGTGGCGCTGGATCACCTCCGGCAGGTGACCGGCCTGACGCTGATTCCTCTGATCGCCACGGGCGAAGAGATCGAAGAGGCGCTCCGCCGGCTTTACGGGGGCGTCATCGTCGACACCCTGGAAGAGCTGAAGCTCCAGGGCGGGGTCTCCGAGAAGATCGAGATTCTTTCCGAGATGCAGACCAATCAGCCGGAGCGGGTGGAAGACCTGATCCGGCTGACTGAGCAGCTGCCGGTGGTTCGGGTCACCAACGCCGTGCTGGCCCAGGGGGTTTCCCTGAGAGCCTCCGACATCCTGATCGAGCCCTTCGAGAAGAAGCTGAGGATCCGGTACCGGGTGGACGGGGTCTTCCGGGAGGGGGAATCCCCGCCGGCGGCGATGCACACCGGAATCATCTCCCGGATGAAGGTGATGTCGAGCCTTAACATCGCGGAGCACCGGCTTCCTCAGGATGGCCGGATCAAATTCTTCGCGGACGGACGCTACGTCGATTTCCGCGTTTCGGTGATCCCCTCTTATTACGGGGAGAAGATCTGCCTTCGGATTCTGGATAAGGCCCAGGTGACGCTGGACATCGGGCGGCTGGGTTTTGAATCGGAGCCGCTTGCCGCCCTGATCTCCGCCATCGCCCATCCCCACGGGATGGTCCTGATCACCGGGCCGACCGGTTCCGGCAAGACCACCACCCTGTATGGGCTGCTCAAGCAGATCGACGTCCCGGAGCGCAACCTGGTGACGGTCGAGGACCCGGTGGAGTACGACCTGGTGGGGATCAACCAGGTCGCGATCCGGCCGGACATTGGGCTGACCTTCGCCTCCGTCTTAAGATCCATCTTGAGGCAAGACCCGAACATCATCATGGTAGGAGAAATCCGGGACGGGGAGACGGCGGAGATCGCGGTGAAGGCCGCGTTGACCGGGCATCTGGTTCTTTCCACACTCCACGCCAACGACGCCATCGGGGCGGTGGCCCGGCTGATCAACATGGGGATCGAGCCGTTCCTGGTGGCCTCCTCGGTTCTTCTGGTGGGGTCCCAGCGGCTGCCCCGAAAGGTTTGTCCTGGCTGCCGGGCCGTTTTTAACCCGTCCAAGGAGTTGGTCGAAAGACTGGGCCTGCCGTCCAAGGGAACCTACTATCGAGGAAAGGGCTGTTCGGAATGCCGAGGGACCGGATTGGACGGGCGGATCGGGTTGTTGGAGGCGGTGCCCCTGAACACGCAGATGCGCCAGCTGATCGCGCAGGGGGCTTCCTCCATGAAGCTTCGGGAGGCGGCGCGGGCCGCCGGATACCCCTCCTTGAGGGATCACGCGGTCGCCAAAGCGGCCGTTGGGGGGATCCCGCTGGAGGAGGTGGCCCGAACCACGGTGGCGTTCGGGGAGTGAGGCCATGGCCGAGAGCTTAAGACAAAAGGTGCTGGATTTGCTGGTGGAGTCCCGGGGAATCGAGCGGGGGAAGTTGGAATCGGTGCTGAAGTCTCCGAAGTCCACCGGAAAAAACCTGGGCCAGCTGCTTGTGGAAGAGGAGAAACTGATCAGCCAGCAGGACCTTCTGGCCACCCTGGCTCAGGGGCTGGCGATCCCCTCGATTAATCTGGCCCGTTACCGGCTGGATCCTTCCCTGGCGGAGCTGGTTCCCGAGCGGATCGCCCGGCAGCACAAGCTGGTACCGGTCTCTAGGATCGGGAATCGGCTGACCGTCGCGATGATGGATCCGCTCAACGTGCTGGCGCTGGATGATCTTTCGATGCTGACCTCTTCCGACGTGAGCCCGGTTCTGGCTCCGGAGAAGGATATCCTGGAAGCGATTCGACAGATCTACCGCAGCCAGGCGGAACAGCTGGAGAGCTTCCTCGCCCAGGCCCCGAGCGATAAGATGCCCGGATCGACCGGGCCGGAAGAAGAGGTCATGGACCTGTCCATCTTCGGGATGGCGGGCAAGAAGGCCCCCATCGTCAAGGTGGTGGACCTGATGATCTCGGAGGCCCTCAAGGCCCGGGCCAGCGACATCCATGTGGAGCCGTACGAAGAAGATGTCCGCGTCCGCTACCGGATTGACGGAGCCCTGCAGGAGGCCTTTCGCCTGTCCAAGCGGTACCAGAACGCCTTCGTCACGCGTCTGAAGATCATGGCCGGGATGGACATCACCGAGAACCGGCTCCCCCAGGACGGCCGTTTCAAGGTCCGGATGCAGAGCAAGGAGATCGACTTCCGCGTCTCGGCCCTTCCGATCAGCTTCGGCAACAAGATGGTTCTGCGGCTTCTGGACAAGGGGAATCTTTCCTTCGGGCTGGACCAGCTGGGGTTCCTTCCGGATTCGCTGACGGCTTTTAAGAAAGCGGTCTCCCGTCCCTATGGGATGATCCTGGTGACCGGGCCGACCGGTTCAGGGAAGTCGACCACCCTCTATTCGGTGTTGGCCCAGCTCAACGAACCGGGCCGGAACATCCTGACGGTCGAGGATCCGGTGGAGTATCAGATGGAAGGGGTGACGCAGGTGCAGGTGAATCCAGAGATCAATCTGACCTTCGCCTCCGCCCTGAGGGCCTTCCTCCGGCAGGCCCCGGACGTGGTGCTGGTGGGAGAGATCCGGGACGGGGAGACGGCCG
The DNA here is from genome assembly GCA_964372955.1 of uncultured Planctomycetia bacterium. GTDB lineage: Bacteria > Omnitrophota > Gorgyraeia > 1-14-0-20-64-10 > 1-14-0-20-64-10 > CAYJTC01. The sequence continues at coordinate 6,519 of CAYJTC010000066.1, forward strand.
ACATCGCCATCAAGGCCTCCCTGACCGGGCAGATCGTGCTTTCCACCCTCCACACCAATGACGCCTCCAGCGCCGTCACCCGGTTGATCGACATGGGGATCGATCCGTTCCTGCTGGCCTCCAGCCTGGTCTTCGTGGCGGCCCAGCGGCTCTGCCGGCAGCTCTGCCCCCGATGCAGGGTGCCGGACCCCGCGGTGACGCCTGAACGGCTGAAGGAATTGGAACTGGAGTTGCCCCCGGGCAAAACCCTGTTCAAGGGAAGAGGTTGCCCCTACTGCCGGAAGACCGGATTCCGGGGCCGCTTCGCTATCCTGGAGGCGATGCTGGTCGACGACAAGATTCGGGAGATGATCATCGCCAAGCGGACTCCCGATGAGATTAGGGAGTATGCCACCCGACACGCCGGGATGCGGACTCTCCGGCAGGAGGGGGTGGTGCATCTGTTGAATGGCCGGACGACCTTGGCGGAGGTCCTCCGGGTCACCAGCGACGAGTGAGGAAGGCGCGCGATGCCCACGTTCAACTATATTGCCAAGGCGGATGACGGGCGGACCGTGACCGGGAACCTGGAAGCGGCCACCCAGGAGATGGTCCTGGAGGCGCTCCACCGTCAGGGCCTCCTGGTGGTGGGGGTCAGGGCCGGCAAGGTCAAGCTCAGGACAACCGGGAAGATCCGCACTGACGACCTGGCGATTTTTTCCCGCCAGATGGCCACCCTGGTGGACGCCGGGATTCCAATCGTGGGGGGCTTGGAGGCGGTGGCCGACCAGATGGAGAACCCGGCGATGCGGGAAGCGGTGTCGAGGTTGCGGGAGGAGGTGGAGGGGGGGACCAATTTCACCGCGGCCATTGCCAAGCAGAGCCGCCTGTTCTCCACCCTGTTCGTCAGCATGGTGAAGGCCGGGGAGGCCAGCGGGCATCTCTCGGATGTCCTGGACCGGCTGGCCACCTATCTAGAGAAGAGCGCCACCCTCCAGCGGAAGGTTAAATCCGCCATGGTGTATCCGGTGATCGTCATCGGCATGGCCTTCGCGATCACCTCGGTCCTGATGCTCAAGGTGATCCCGGCCTTCAAGGAGATCTTCACCACCATCGGAGTGGATCTGCCCCTGATGACCCGAATCCTGATCGGGACCAGCGACCTGCTCCAGAAGGGTTTTATTCCCCTGCTGGTTCTGGGGGTGCTGGGGATCCTCTGGTTCCGGAAGTTTCTGACCACTCCCCGGGGCCGGCTGAGGTTCGACGCCCTGATGCTGGGCTTAGGCATCGTCGGCCCCATCGTCCGGAAGGTGGCGATCGCCAAGTTCGCCCGGACCCTGTCCACCCTGGTGAAGTCCGGCGTCCAGATCTTAAATGCCCTGGAGATCGTGGCCGATTCAGCTGGGAACCGGGTGGTGTCGGAGGCGGTTCTCAAGGTGCGCGCCTCTATCCGGGAAGGAGAGAATATCGCCATCCCCCTGGCCGCCAGCGGGGTTTTCCCCCCGATGGTGGTCCGGATGGTCGCGGTCGGAGAACAGACCGGCCGGTTGGATGAGATGCTGGCCAAGGTGGCCGATTTTTACGAGGACCAGGTGGACGCAGCGGTCTCCGGTTTAACCAGCGCGCTAGAGCCAGTGATCATCGCGGTGTTGGGGATCGTGGTCGGGTCGATCGTGCTTTCGATCTTTCTTCCGATCTTTAAACTCACGCAGATGCTGGGGAGGTGATTCCGGTGAAAAGAAAAGGATTCACGCTGATTGAGATTGCCTTGGCGGTGACCCTGCTGGCTATCGTCTTTGCGATCGCCCTTCCTAGCTTCATCAGGATGATGACGATCGGCAACGAGGCCTCGGTGGTGGAGGCGATGCGGGCGGTGGTGCAGGCCTGCGAGAGTTACCGGATGCAGGGCTTAAGCCCCAACCGGCGGGCCGGCGGGCAGGGGGTGCCTGCCTCCATCGCTGCCTTGGCCACGGCCAATCCCCCTTATCTGGACGGGCGATTCCGGACCCTTCGGGCCGGACAATCTTGGCGCGGCTACCGGCTGGTCTATCAGCCCACCAATCTCAGGACCGCGACGGTGGGGAATCTGACCTACAACTGGATGGACGGGTTCACCTTGAGGGCTAACCCGGCGGTCCGGGGAATGACCGGCCAGCGGTATTTCTACACCGATCAGAGCGGGGTCGTCCGGTTTAGTTTCAGCGGCCCTGCCGGCCCGAACGATCCGCTGCTGGAAGTCAAATAAATACACGAGTCATGCAATCTGAGCCGTTCACCCTGAGCCCTTCGACTCGGCCGCTC
>CAYJTC010000067.1:0-8766 GCA_964372955.1 uncultured Planctomycetia bacterium
CCCGACGGGTCTTTCACCCGCTGGTCAAGGTGTAGCTTCACTGGGCGCGACATGACCGGCATTATATCGAAACCGGCGCCGACCCCGCCACAGACTTTCTTCCGAAGCCCTGGTCGGGGCCGTCTCGTGGGTGGGCATCGCAGAGTGCCGACTCCACCCCCGCTCCGGTGGTTCCCTGCGCGCATCGCTCGTCCGCCCCAGCGTGGCGTCCTCGCTCTGTCCTCGGCCGCGCTCTCGCCTGAGTCAGGCTCACCGGCGAACCATGCCCGCGCGGCCTGTGGATGTGCGCTCCGGGAATCCCCCGGATCGGGGGTACAACAGTCCGCTCACCCCATCCCCCGAGCCGGCCCTGCGCCAGAGAGATCCTCCAGGCCCCCGCTCGGGTCGGAGGGGGCCACCTCGAGTACGGGGCCTCGAGGGAGGACACCTTGACACCGGGTGGGAAAACCCGTAGGGTAGACTCCCATGATGGATGGACGGATCCGGAACCTCATTGAAGCCACTATCAAATCCCTCAAACGCCGTGGGGTAGACTACGCGGATTTGCGCCGGGTCCGGGAGCTGCACGAGGAGCTGATCGTCCAGAACGGGCAGGTCCAGCACATCAGCCATTCCATCTCGGAGGGAATCTCAATCCGGGTCCTCCACCGGGGGGTCTGGGGCTACGCCGCCTCCAGTCGACTGGATGCCCCGGGCCTCAAGCACACCGCCGAGCAGGCCCTGGAGATGGCCCGGGCGGTGGCGTCGGTCACCCAGGAGAAGGTGGTCCTCCAACCGGCGGAGCCGGTCCGGGCCCACTACGCCACGCCGATGGAGGTGGACCCGTTCCAGGTGGAGCTCCAGAAGAAGCTGGATTACCTGCTTTGGGCCGCGCAGGCGCTCAAGGACCATCCCAACATCAAGACCGCCACCGCCGGCCTTGAATTTTATCGGACCAGCAAGCTGTTCTGCTCCACCGAGGGTTCTCTGATCGAGCAGGAGACGACCGAGTCGGGAGGAATGTTGGAAGCGACCGCCATCCTGAACAACGAGGTCCAGCGCCGCTCTTATCCCACGGCCAATTCTCCTTCTTTGGGCCAGGGCGGTTACGAGTACGTCAAAGGGCTCGACTTCGTCGGGCAGGCGGCTCGGGTCCGGAAGGAGGCGGTGGCTCTCTTGAGAGCCAAGGAATGCCCCGCTGAGTCGACCACGGTGATTCTGATGCCGGATCAGCTGATCCTTCAGCTCCATGAATCGTGCGGGCACCCGGTGGAGCTGGACCGGGCGCTGGGGATGGAGCTTTCCTTCGCGGGGGGATCGTTCCTAACGCCGGACCGGCTGGGGATCTTCCCCTACGGTTCTCGATGGATCAACATCACCGCCGACGCCACGGTCCCTCTGGGCTGCGGAACCTTCGGCTACGACGACGAAGGGGTTCCCGCTCAACGGGTGCCAATCATCCGGGAGGGAACCTTCGTGGGGTACTTGAGCTCCCGGGAGACGGCGCGCCGGATCGGGCGCAGCTCCACCGGGGCGATGCGGGCGGAAGGATGGAACTCCACCCCGATTGTCCGGATGACCAATGTGAACTTGGAGCCCGGAACCGGGACCCTGGAGGATCTGATCCGGGACACGAAAAAAGGGATCCTGCTGGCCACCAACAAGAGCTGGTCGATCGACGATCAGCGGCTCAACTTCCAGTTCGGGACCGAGATCGGATGGGAGATCAAAAACGGCCGGCTCGGCCAAGTCCTGAAAAACCCGGTCTACACCGGAATCACGCCGGAGTTTTGGGGTTCCTGCACCGGGGTCGCCGGTAAAGGGGAATGGCAGCTTTACGGCGTGCCCAACTGCGCCAAGGGGGAGCCGGTTCAACTGATGCACGTGGGGCATGGGGCCTCCCCGGCCCGGTTCGAGAAGGTCCAAGTGGGGAGAAAGAGGTGAGAGAGGGGAAAGAGGGGAAAGAGGGAATGTGCTTCTAGGAGAATCTCGAATTGTCGCAGCTTTAAAAAAAGCGGCCCGGACCTCGCGGGCCGACGGGACTTTGATCGCCGTCCAGCGGGGATCGTTCACTACCTTGCGCTTCGCCCAGCAGCGGATCCACCAGAACTTCCAGGAAGAGGATGTGACCGTCTGGGTCAAGGTGGCCTGCGGCGGGCGGATGGGAGTGGCCACTACCTGCTCTCTCAGCCATGACGCTTTGACGCGGGCCATCGACAGCGCGGTCACGATCGCCCGGGTAGCGGCCCCCACCCGAGGCGGGTCCGCCTCTGGCGGAAAGCAGGTCGCCCCGGCTTTCAGCACCGAGCCGCCCCAAGTCCCCACTCCGCGGTTGACTACCTATTACCCAGCCACCGCGCGCCGGCCGTTGACCCCCATCATCCATCAAATCCAACAGCTTTGGATCCGGTCGGAATCGAAAGGGATTGGTCTGGCCGGTTCTTTCGTCAAAGGAGAAGAGGAGCTGGCAGTGATCGGGTCGCGCGGTCTGGCTCAATATCAGCCCTTTTCAACGGCCGGCCTTCGCCTCGTGGCCACCCAGGGAAAGGCCTCCGGCTTCGCCGCGCAGGCGGTGCGAAACCTCGATGCCTTGGAGGCGGAATCCCTCCTGGAGCGGGCCTGGACTTTCTGCCAGAGAAACAAGAACCCTGAGCCGATCCGGATCGGGAAGTACGACGTCCTGCTGGAACCGGAGGCGGTGGCCGAGCTTTTGGAGTGGCTCGGCTACATTGGGTTCGGCGCCAAGCAAGTGGCTGAACGGACCAGCTTCATGGCCGGCCGGATGGGGGAGCGGATCATGGGCCGGGAAATTTCCATCGTGGACGACGGCTCCGATCCGGGCGGAATGGCGGTTCCCTTTGATTACGAGGGGGTGCCCAAGCAGAGGGTTTCTTTAATCGACCGGGGGACCGCTTCGGGGATCGTCTATGACAGCCACTACGGCAAACTTCACCGCCGGGCCTCCACCGGCCATGCCGGCGCCTACGACCAGTTCGAGGGGCCGGTCCCCTCCAATCTGGTGATGGAGTCGGGGCAGACCCCCCCACAGGATCTCCTCAAAAAGCTGGACCGGGGCCTCTGGGTCACCCGCTTCCATTACGTCAACGGCCTGCTCAACACCCCCGAGGCTTTAATGACCGGCCTGACCCGGGACGGGACCTTCCGGGTAGAAAAAGGAAAAGTGGTGGGGGCGGTGAAAAACTTACGGTTTACTCAGTCGGTCCTGGAGGCCTTCTCGAAAATCATCGCCGTCTCTCAGCAGCGCCGGCTGGTGGCCGATCCCTCCCAGGGATTCTCAGCGGCGGTCGTGCCGGCCCTGGTGATCCGGGACTTCACCTTCACCGGCCAGACGAAGTAGCCTCCTTAATCACCTGGGCCATCGCTTGGCCGATCGCGGAAGGATTCTCGGCGATGGCAACACCGGCCTGCTTTAAGGCCTGGATCTTTGAAACGTGGGTCCCCTGCCCCTGGGCAATCACCGCCCCGGCGTGTCCCATCCGCTTCTCTTTGGGGGCGGTGGCCCCGGCCACGAAGGCAACCACCGGCTTGGTCACTTGCTGGCGGATGAAGGCGGCCGCCTCCTCCTCCGCCGAACCGCCGATCTCACCGATCAGGACGATCCCTTCGGTCTGCGAGTCCTCCTGAAAGGCCTTCAGGATCTCCACGAACCCGGTTCCCGGCACCGCGTCCCCGCCGATCCCGACACAGGTGGACTGCCCCAACCCTGCTTTCGTCAGCTGCCAGACCACCTCGTAGGTGAGCGTGCCGGACCGGGAAACCACCCCAATCGAGCCGGGCTGGTGAATGTAGCCGGGCATGATCCCGATCTTGCACTGGCCCGGAGTGATCACTCCAGGGCCATTGGGCCCGATGATCCAGGGGACAGTCCCCGCGTCAAAAAGTGCCTGACCCCTTTTGACTTTCACCATGTCCAAGGTGGGGATCCCTTCGGTGATCACGACGATGAGGGACAGGCGCGCATCCGCCGCCTCCAGAACCGCGTCGGCCCCGAAGGGAGCCGGCACAAAGATGGCGGTGGCGGTGGCCCCGGTTTCCCGCGCCGCCTCCGCTACGGTGTCAAAGACCGGCAGTCCTTCCCAGCTTGTCCCGCCCCGGCCCGGGGTCACGCCGCCGACCACTTGGGTCCCGTAGGAGCGCATCTGCGCGGCGTGGAAGGAGCCGGCCTTGCCGGTGATCCCCTGCACGATGACTCGAGTATTCTTGTCAACCAGAATGCTCATCGGCGCTCCCGAGCGGCTTCCACCACCTTTTTCGCGGCGTCGTTCATATCGGTGGCGGCGATTAAGCCCAGTTTCGACTCCTTCAGCCGCTCGCGGCCCGCATCGACATTCGTCCCTTCCAGCCGGACCACCAGCGGCACCTTGACCTTCATCGTGCGGGTCGCCTCGATAATCCCTTGGGCGATCAGGTCGCACTTCATGATCCCGCCGAAGATGTTGACCAGGATCGCCCGGACCTTCTTGTCGGCTAAGATCAGCTTGAACGCTTCCCGGACTTGGGTTACGTCGGCCCCGCCTCCCACATCCAGGAAGTTGGCTGGCTCTCCGCCATGGAGCTTGATCAAGTCCATCGTGGCCATCGCCAGGCCCGCCCCATTGACCATGCAGCCGACGGTGCCATTCAGTCCCACGTAATGGATTCCGATCTGGCGGGATTTGGCTTCGCTGGCGCTGTCGGCGTCGGCCAGCTTGAAGGGGCTCCATTCCGGATGGCGGAACAGGCCGTTGTCGTCGAAGGTCAGCTTAGCGTCCAGGGCCACCAGACCCCGCTCCTTCGTGACCGCCCAGGGGTTCACCTCTACCAAAGAGGCGTCCATCTGGAAGAAACCGCGGGCCATCTTGAGCAACTGCTGGACCGCCGGCTCCCGGTGGGATTCGGATAGCCCCAGCCAAGCGACGATCCGGCGGGCCTGGAAAGAGAGCAAGCCCAGCAGAGGATCAAAAGGGAAAGTCTGGATCGCTTCTGGATTCTCTTGGGCCAGATCCTCGATCGAGATCCCCCCCTCCTTGGCGGCCACCACCATCGGCAGTTCCCGGCTGCGGTCCACCAGGATCCCCAGGTAAAGCTCCTTTTCAATGGTCAATCCCTGTTCGATGAGCAGGGCTCCGACGGGAACTCCTTCCGGACCGGTCTGCGGAGTGACCAGCCGTTGGCCCAGCAGTTTTTTGGCCGCGGCCCGGGCGCCAGAGGCGCTGGAGACCTTCACAATCCCTCCGGCCTTTCCCCGGCCGCCGGCGTAGACTTGGGCCTTGACCACCATCGGGTACCGACGAATCTTAGAGAGGGCGGAACTTACTTGGGAGGAACGAAGGACGACCGCGCCGCGGGGGACCGGGATCTCCCAAGAAGCCAGGATTTTTTTGGCCTGATGCTCAAGCAGCCGCAAGGGGTCAGACCCCTTTTGCCTTAACGGGGTCTGACCCCTTCAGGTTTTCCAGGAGAGTATCAACGGCCCGCATCTCCTCTTGGACGGATTGCGCGGATTTGCTCAGCGCCGCTTTCTCCTCGGAAGTCAGCGGAACCTCGATGATCTCCTCCACCCCGCCGGCCCCCAGCCGGATCGGAACGCCGCAGAAGAGGTCCCGAAGGCCGTAAGAGCCGTTTAGCTGGACACAAGCCGGCAGGAGCCGTTTCTCGTCCAGCAGGATCGCCTGGACCATGTCGGCCGCCGAGCTGGCCGGCGCGTAGAAAGCGCTGCCGGTTTTAAGCAGCTTCACCACCTCCGCTCCTCCGTCCCGGGTTCTCTGCATCAGGGCATCGACCTCGGCGCGGGAAAGCAGCTCTGTAAGCGGGATGCCGGAAACAGTGGTGTAGCGGGGCAATGGAACCATGCTGTCCCCGTGCCCGCCCAGCACCAAGGCCTGCACCTCCTTGACCGACACCTTCAGCCGCTGGGCCACGAAAAAGCGAAGCCGCGCGGAATCCAACACGCCGGCCATCCCCAGCACCCGCCCAGCGGGCCACTCCGTCAGCTTCCAGGCCAGGTAAGTCATCACATCCAAGGGATTGGTCACCATGATCAAGACGGCTTGGGGAGCGGCCTCTTTGAGAGGAGGGATGATCGACTGGACGATCTTGGCGTTGGCTTCCAGCAGATCGCTGCGGGACATCCCCGGCTTGCGGGCCAGCCCCGCCGTGACCACAGCCACCTGGGCCCCCTGGGCCGCCTCATAGGAGGTAGAGCCGATGATCCGGCCATCATGCCCCTCCAGCGGAGAGGCCTGCGCCAGGTCGAGGGCCTTGCCGGCGGCCAGCCCTTCCACCACGTCGACCAAGGCCACGTCGGCGATTCCCCGCTCCAGGACCCGCTGGGCGCAGGTGGCACCCACATTGCCGGCCCCCACAATGGCCACTTTACGGCGCATGAGCATGAGCCCTTTTCATCAGCCGCATCAGCTTCGCTGGGCCAGAGGGATAAACCGGCGCTGAGTCGCCCCCGTGTAGATCTGGCGCGGCCGGTTGATTCGAAAACCGGGAGACTCCAGCATCTCCCGCCAGTGGGCCAGCCACCCGGCCAGACGGCCCAACGCGAAGATCACGGTAAACTGGTCGGTGGGGATGCCGATGGCCCGCAGGATGATGCCGCTGTAGAAATCGACGTTGGGATACAGCTTGCGGGAGACAAAGTAGTCGTCCTTCAAGGCCACCTCTTCCAGTTGCTTGGCGATCTCCAGCAGGGGATCCTGGACCCCCCGCTTGCCCAAGACCCGGTCACAGGCGCCTTTAAGGATCTTCGCCCGGGGGTCGAAGTTTTTGTAGACCCGGTGACCAAAGCCCATCAGGCGAAAACCGGAGGTCTTGTCCTTGGCCATCGCGATGTATTTGGAGAATTCCCCGCCGGAGCGGTGGATCCCCTCGAGCATCTCAATCACCGCCTGGTTGGCCCCGCCGTGCAGGGGCCCCCAGAGAGCCGCGGTGCCGGAGGCTACCGACACGAAGGCATTAGCCCGGGAAGAGCCGACCATCCGAACGGTGGAGGTGCTGCAGTTCTGCTCGTGGTCAGCGTGCAGGATCAGGATCTGCCGCAGGGCCTTGACCAGGACCTCATCCGGCTGAGCCTGGGGGCCGGAAGATCCAAACATCATGTGGAGGAAATTAGCAGTCATCGACAGATCCCGGCGGGGCGGGATCACCGCCAGCCCCTGGCGGCGGCGGAAGCCGTAAGCGGCGATGGTGGGGACTTGGGCCAAGAGGGTCAGGATCACCTTGTCCATCTCCTCCCGCGTGGGGGTGGGATTAATCAGATCCGGGTAATAGCCCGACAGAGCCGATACCAGGGAACCGAGGATCGCCATGGGATGCGCCGTCTTAGGGAACGTGTCGAATAACCGTTCCATCCCTTCCGGAAGATGGGCGCGTTCGGCGATCCGGCTGGTGAAGAGCTCCAGCTCCCGCTTGGAAGGCAGCTGGCCGTAGATGAGCAGATAGGCGGTTTCCGTGGTGGAGGCATACTCGGCCAAATCCTCGATCGGGTAGCCGCGATAGCGCAGGATCCCCTGCTCCCCATCCAGGAAGGTGATGGCGCTGGTGTAGGCGGCCGTGTTCCCATAGCCGGGATCCAGGGTGACCGCGCCGGTGGAATCCCGCAGGCGGGTGATGTCGACCCCTTTCTCCTGCTCGGTCCCGACCAAAACCGGCAGGTCCAGGGTTTTATCCCCGATCGTCAATTTCGCAGTCTCTGAAGGTGAAGGGCCCACGTGAGGAAGCTTTATTTTACCACGAAGCGAGTCTAAGGAGTGGCGGTGGGGGTGCTCTTTTTCAGGTAAACCCGGACCCGGTAAAGGTCGGGGGGGGTGCCGGTAGCGCTGAATTTTAACCCTTTCTTTTTGTCTTCGTCCAAATCCGTGTTGTGGTCCTCCACCACCATCACCATCCCGTCCCCATGCTTCTCCCAGGTGGGTTCGGGAGTCCGACCCTGGTTGGTCTGGTACCTAGCAGCAAAGTCGGGTGGAAGATCCAGTGAGGGGTGGGGTGTTGCGCCTAGCGGCGGAGATACCATCCGAGTATCTACATAAACGCCGGGGGCCAGCAGGGGCAGCCCACCGGGGCTGGGGCCGCCGGTGGCCAGCCGGACCTGCTCCAGGATTGAGTTGACATGATTGTAGCCGATCAGCTCCCCTTCGGATCGGACGTTCGTCCGTCGAGCGAACACAAAGGCGGTGAAGATCCCGCCGGTGACCAGCCCCAAAATCAGCATCGCCACCAGGATCTCCAGCAAGGTCACCCCTGAAGGGGCAATTGCGAATTGCGAATTGCGAATTGCGAATTCAATTCGAGATTCGAAATTCGAAACTCGAAATTGTCCTTTAGCTGCTGGTTCCATAGTTGGATTTCGCTCTCACCTCAAAACGGCCGCCCCCGGGAGGTTTCTCCGTAATCCTTAAGGTCACCTCTTTGGGTCTGATCTTGCCTCCCAGCTGAAGAGCGGCGAGACTCTCTCCATCCAGCGTTTCCCCCGAGCTGATGTGCCTGTACTGAGCGGATCGGGCCTGTGCCGTTGTCAGAGAAGAAATCAAATACGCCGGATTGCCCGCCTGAGCAGATTTAGACACCACCGCGGCGCGGAATGCCGGGTCTGTCTTCAAGCGGGCGTCGGCGTACTGGATGCCGGCCTCCGTCGCGTAAAAGGCGATCGACCGGCTCTCTTGAAAGAAGGAAAGATTGAACCGGCGGAAGGTCAGGTTCAAAACCAGCGCCGCCATCAAGGAAACCAACAGCGCTACCGTCACCGCGATCGCCAGCACCACCCCACCACTTGATTTCGTC
>CAYJTC010000068.1:0-8510 GCA_964372955.1 uncultured Planctomycetia bacterium
TTGCCGGATGGGGGAGAACTGAGGGGGAAACCAGGCAGTGGTTTCCCCCTCAGAACGGGCCACGACCACTGAACATCAGTCATAGGATACCGAGTGGAAACTTTCCTCTAGTAAGCGCCGCGTCTCTTTGTTTTTAAGATTCAGTGGCCCGTTTGTTCCGGTGTTCCTTGAGCTGGTGCTCAATCACGTCGATCTCATGCTGAAGCTTCTCCAGCGCCTGGGCCAGGGGATCCGGCAGAGCGGTGTGGTCCAGGTTGATTCCCGGAAAGCGGCGGCCTTCCTGTTTGACGATCCGGCCCGGCACGCCGACCACCACCGAGTTGGGGGGAACCTCCCGGACCACCACGGCGTTAGCCCCGACCTGGACGTTGTCCCCGATCTTAAAGCTGCCCAGCACCTTGGCTCCCGTTCCGATCACCACGTTGTTCCCGACGGTGGGGTGGCGCTTGCCCTTCTCCTTGCCGGTCCCTCCCAGGGTCACTCCCTGGAACAGGGTCACATTGTCCCCGATCACCGTGGTCTCTCCGATCACCACTCCCATTCCGTGGTCAATGAAGAGCCCCCTGCCGATCTGGGCGCCAGGATGAATCTCGATCCCGGTCAAGCCGCGGCTGGTCTGAGAGATCAGCCGGGCGAAGAATCTAAATCCCATCCGGTAAAGGAGGTGAGCCAGCCGGTGGGAGCCGATCGCCTGGACGCTGGGGTAAAGCAGCAGCACCTCCCAAGCGGACCGGGCGGCCGGGTCCCGCTCCAGCGCGGCCCGAATCTCATCCTGCAGCCAAACGCGCAACGCCACCAGGATTCCGATAAAAACAAGAAGACCGCACAAAAAATAACCCATCCTACTTCACCGCCCTCCCCTGTCTCCCCGGTTTCCCCTGTCTCTCCTGTTTCTCCTGTTTCCCCTGTCTCCCCTTTTCTAACAACACAACGGCATACGCCGCCATCGCTTCACCCGCCCCGATCGGGCCTAAGCCCTCCATCGTCCGGGCCTTGAGATTCACCCGGCCCAGATCGGTGCCAAGCCGCTCAGACACCGACCGCTGGATCGCCGCCCGATGAGGGGCCAGCTTCGGCGCCTCCGCCAGAACTACCAGATCCACGTTGCCCAGCGAAAACCCCTGTTTACCGGCCAGTTCCAGCGCCTTGGAAACGAAGGTGGAGCTGGGGGCGTCTTTCCACCGGGGATCGGTGTCCGGAAAGTAGGTCCCGATGTCGCCGGCCCCCACCGCTCCCAGCAGGGCGTCGCAGAGGGCGTGTAGGAGGACGTCGGCGTCGGAATGGCCTAAGAGCCCCTTCTCCCAGGGAACCTTCACTCCCCCCAAAATCAAGGGTCGTCCCTCGACCAGCCGGTGAATATCGAACCCAATCCCTATTCTCATCGTTTAGACCTGGCACCTTTTACCCCCGAAGGGGGCTGGCCCCTTTTGAGGAGGGCTTGCGCGATGACGAGATCCTCCGGGGTGGTCACCTTCAGGTTCCGCCGGTCCCCCGGAACCAGCCGGACCTTACAGCCGAGCGCTTGCACCAGAGAGGCGTCGTCGGTCGCCAGGGCGGCCCCATTTCGGGCGGCCCTCGCGTGGGCCCGCTCCAGAAGCTTCCGGTCGAACACCTGAGGCGTCTGGATCTCCCAGAGCCGGTTCCGGTCCAGCGTTCCCCGGACCCATCGGCCGTCCCCCCATTTGACCGTGGGGATCACCGGCACGGCAACCGTCGCCGCCTTCGCGGCACGGGCCGCCCGGAGAGTGGCTTCAATCAGTTTCGGGGTAACCAGCGGGCGGGCCCCGTCATGGACCGCCACCCATCGGACTGATGGAGAAAGCGCCTTCACCCCTAAGCCGACCGAGGCCACCCGAGTCGGCCCCCCGGGGACGATCCGGCGGACCTTGCTTAAACCGGCCCGCAGGGCCAGCCGTCGGGCAGCCGCCAGATCCCGCCGGTGGATCACCAGGACGATCTCATCCACGCCGCGGGCCTGTTGGAACGCCCGCAGGGTCCAGGCCAGCAGGGGGCGCCCGCATAATTGCACGAACGGTTTGCGCACCCGTGCCTTGAGTCGCTTACCGGTTCCACCGGCTGCTATAACGGCTGCGATCTTCATCACGAGCGTATCCAGTATCCAGTGTCAACGTGTCCTGTATCTCATTGACACAGGACACCGGACGCGAGCGTAGCGAGCACTGGACACGGTTTTTTATCGGGCTCCCTTCCAAGCCGGCTTGGAATTCTCGTTCTCCGGCTTGGCGAAGATCATCCGGCCGGCCGCCGTCTGCAGGACGCTGGTCACCAGCACCCGCACCGTCTGCCCGATCAGGTTGCGGCCCTGCTCTACCACCACCATCGTCCCATCATCCAGATAGGCGACCCCTTGGTTGTACTCCTTGCCCTCTTTGACGACTCGGGCCTCCATGAGCTCGCCGGGCAGGACCACCGGTTTGAGCGCATTGGCCAGCTCGTTGATGTTGAGAACCTGCACCCCCTGCAGTTCGGCGATCTTGTTGAGGTTGAAGTCGTTGGTCAGGATCTTCGCCTGCATCAGCTTGGCCAGCTGAACCAGCTTGGCGTCCACCTCCTTGGTCTCCGGGAAATCCTCTTCATGAATTTTCACGTCGATGCCGGGCAGCTTCTGGATCTTGCCCAGCACGTCCAAGCCCCGCCGCCCCCGGTTGCGCTTAATCGGGTCCTGGCTGTCGGCGATCTGCTGCAGCTCCTTGAGCACGAAGCGGGGAATGACAAAGCGGCCCTCGACGAAGCGGGTCTGGCAGATGTCGGAGATCCGCCCATCGATGATGACGCTGGTGTCCAGGATGATCAGCTCTTCACGCTGGTCCTGACGGGCGAAGCGGACGTAGGGGATGATGACGTTGAACTCGTCTCGGCCCCGAAGCGCGATGACCATCCCGAAATAGCAGAAGATAACCAGGATCGCCGACTTGAGCGGGTTGCTCAGCTCCGGCCCCATCGGAACGATGTCGAGGGTTGAGATAATCACACGGGCCATAATCAAGCCCAACAGCAGGCCGAAGACCGCCGCGGAAAGACCCCGGGCGGAGATCTTGCGCAGGGCCACCTCCAGGGTGATCAGGATTAAAGCCGTCACCGCGCCCCACATGGAGCCCAGCCATCCCGCTCCGGTGGGAGTAATCGCGCCGATCTGGTATCCCACAATGGCGCTTAAGGCCATGAAGAAAAAACGGATGAACCATAGGGTCATCGCAATCACCTCCGATTCTTAGTATGGAACGAATTATCGACCCCCCCCTGTCACTTGCTCCCCTTGGGACGATAAAGAAGTTTCCAAGGATGCGCCTTGATGTCCCCGACGATTGCCTGAAGATCCCGGTACAGATCATCTTGGGTGAAGAGCCGGCCGATCGTGCCTTCCCCCTGCCGGACCTTGAGCAGGATCGCGTTGGCGTTATCCAGAAGTTGATGAAGATTCTGGGAAGAGTTTTTCAAAGCCACCTGGGTCCCTTCATCCGCGATGACGGAATGAACCGCCGTGATCGTCTGCTCCAGCTTCTTTAAGATCCGGTAGCCCGACTCCATCAATTGCTCCGTCGGGACCGAATCCTTGCCGATTAAAGTTTCCCCTTCCCCCACCACCCGGACGCCGGGCGAGCCAGGAAGAATCTCCAGGTATTTTTCCCCGATCAGGCCCAGCGTGTTGATGTAGGCCACGGCGTCCTCCTCGATGGCCGCTTCCTTGGAAACCCGGATCCCCAGTTCCGCGAAGGTGCGCTGGGTGGTCTCCTCCCGCCAGACCCGGACCGAGCGGACTTCCCCGATGTTGACGCCGGCCAGCCGGACCGGCGCCCCCGTCTGGATCCCCCCGGCGAAATTGAACCGGATCCTCAGCAGGTAGTTGGGTTGGGCGGTGTAAAAATCAGAGATCGAGAAGATCACCACCGCCAGCAGGACGAATGCGATGAACACGAAAAGCCCAACCTTGATCTCCCGCGCGCCTGTTGCCATGGAGTCCTCTCTCCTCGTCTAAAAAACGATCAAGCGATGCGTTGGGTCGCCTCGCTCGGATCCGAAATCCCAAGCACAAACTGCTTCACCAGGGGATTCTCGCTGTAGCGGATCTCCTCGGTTGTGCCCACCTGGATGATCTTCCCCTCATGGAGCATGGCGATCCGGTCGGCGATCTTATAGGCGCTGACCATGTCGTGGGTCACCGCCACCCCGGTCACCTTCAGCCGGTCATGGAGGCTCTTGATGAGCAGGTTGATGGAGTCGGATCCGATCGGATCGACTCCAGTGGTCGGTTCGTCGTAAAGGACCACCTGGGGGCGCATCGCCAGCGCCCGGGCTAAACCCACCCGCTTGCGCATCCCTCCGGAAAGTTCCGCCGGCTTCAAATGCTCAATCCCCCTCAAGCCCACCAGCCCCAGGCATTCGCTCACCCGGGCCGCGATCTCCTCCTCTCCCATCCGCGTATGCTCCCTCAATGGAAACGCCACGTTCTCCCCAACCGTCAGGGAATCAAACAGAGCCGCCCCCTGAAAGAGCATCCCGAACTTCAGCCGCAGGACCGCCAATCCCGGCCCGGTCATGCGGGAAACCTCCTGGCCGTCCACGATCACCTGGCCGGAGTCCGGCTGCATCAGCCCGATCATGTGTTTCAAGAGGACGGTCTTGCCCCCGCCGGAGCGGCCGATGATCACTATCGTCTCCCCGTCCCGGATCTTCAGGTTCGCCCCGTTTAAGACTGGATGATTGCCGAACTGCTTGTACAGATTGATGATTTCAATCATCCTACACAGATAACACAGAACCCTGTGCCCTCCGTGCTACACAGAGAACACAGAACCCTTTCCGTGCTCTCTGTGCCAGCCTGCTGCGCTTTTTGTGTAAACATTCTGTGCCCTCCGTGCTACGGGAATACGAAATAGAACAGCGCCGTGAAGAAGCAGTCGGCGGCGATGATCAGCATAAAGGAGATTACGACCGACAGGGTCGTCGAGCGCCCCACTCCTTCGGCTCCGCCGGAGGTCTCCAGGCCCTCGTGGCAGGCGATCGTGGAGATGATCAGCGCGAAGATGCCTGACTTGAAGAGCCCGGTGAAGAAATCCTTATATCTCAGAGCATCCCAGGTCATGTTCATGTACAGGGTCGAGCCCATCCCCAGTTTGTAGACCCCCACGAGATACCCGCCCAAGATGCCGATCATGTCCGCGTAGAGGGTCAGCACCGGCAGCATGAGCGCCAGTGCGAGCATCCGGGGCACCACCAGGTACCGCACCGGATCGGTGGAAAGAGTCTGCAGGGCGTCGATCTGCTCGGTCACCTTCATGGTCCCTAGCTCCGCGGTGATCGAGGCCCCCACCCGGCCGGCGATCACCAGCGCCGTCAGCACCGGCCCGAGCTCCCGCGTCATCGATAGGGCCACCAGGGAACCGATGTAAAGCTCCGCTGAGATCTTCTGGAGCTGATAAGCCGTCTGCAGGGCCAGCACCATCCCGGTAAACAGGGAGGTCAGAAAAACCAGCGGCAGGCTGGCCACTCCGATCCTTTCTATCTGATCCAGCAGGAGATTGCGGGGCCGGTCGTATGCCCTTTTGCCCCAGCGCCAGGGTGAAACCAGCGTGCCGCCCCACCGCCTCCAGGGCAAGGCCAGCATTCCCACCAGCGACTGCCCCAGCAGAAGGGAGCTTCCCCCCAGATAGCCGAAAAAAGCCAGGGCCGATTCCCCGATCGGGACGACCAGGTTTTGCCGGAACGCTTTTGTCAGAATTGTTTTCGGTGCTCCACGCCCAAGAACTCCCCTTCCCGGTCCATGCGAACCTGAAGCCGTTTGTCCGGAGCAATCGGCATCCCCACTTCCACTCCCTCCCGCTGGACCGGCTCCGGCTGCACCTGGCCGTCCATCTCATAGCTGAAGCCGACCTCCACCCGATCCTGGGCCGCCTGGCGTTGGACCTGCAGGCCGGAACCCAGCGGGGTCATCTTCCACCCGTTCCAGTTGAGCGATTTATCCGCCGGGGTCAGGCGCACCTCTTTGAAGAAGGTGGGCTGGCCCAGGCGCCGCAGATCGAGGAGGCCCTCCATCCGCAGGACCTCGCCCGGTCTGGCCATGTGGGAATCCTGAATTTGAAACCAAGGCCCGGTTCCCCGAAAACGGAGCGTCAGCTCGTCAAACCGGGCCGCGTTGAACCGAATCTCTTGGGCGAATAGCTCCCCCTGGCTGATCAGCCGGTCCGCCAACTGGTTGAGCTGGATGCGGCCCCGAACCCACCCTTCCAAGCGGGGCCGATCCTTCCGAGGGAGGACCCAAGCCAACAGCTCCGAGAGGGAAGCTTCTTGAAACTGCAATGCCGCTTCCAACGGGTCCGGAGCTTTCGGATCCCACCGCCCTTCCAACGAGACCTGCCCATCCAAGGTCTGGCCGTGGATCTTCAGCCCCGACCGGGAAACCGGCTCCCAAGCCAGCTCCATGCCGACCGGAGCCTGCTCTTCTGGCCAGAGGGCCGTGGTGCGGCTTCCTCCAGCCGCAGCCGCTGGATAGAGGTAAAGAAGCAGGCGTCCTTTTCTCTCCGTTCCTTTCATCAGCCGGCCGCTCAAGGTCACTCCTCCCTGAACATCCAACCGGGCCAGCCGGATTTCATCCGGGCCGAATTCCAGTCGGCCCACGAAGTGCCGACGCCCCCCCGGCCCTTGGATCCAGCCCAAGAAGATCGGCTCCCGAACCGAGCCGCTGATCTCCACCCGTCCTTCGAGAAAAGGGTGCTCCAACATCAGCCATCCTTCGCACGGGGGGTTTTCGCCGGCAGCGGAGGCCTTCTCAAAGAAGAGCCTCCCCTGCGCTTTCAGCGGGAGCCCGGCCCATGAAAAGGAAACTTGACGCAGGGTCATTCGCGCGGGGGAAATGGAGAGACCTTGGACGCGGACCGGAACTTGGAAGAAGCGGCTTAACCGCCTCTCCAATTGGAACCGACCGTATTCGGCGACTCCCAGGGTTCCAGCGGCCAGAGCCAGGACCCCGGCCAAAACCAGGCCTGTCCGCCGGATTTGTGGCGGGGAAAGAACCCGGCGGACAGGCACCGGCTTTCTTCAGACTCCGGTGGAAGAGGGGGTCTGCCCCCGCGAGCTGCGTGAAGCCGAATCCGGGGCGGTCCGAAAAATCAGCCGGTCCTTGTCCGCCTTGTCCGCTTCCACGAAGATGACGGCTCCTTCTTTGAAGTGGCCCGCGATGATCTCCTGCGCCATCGGATCCTCCAGGAACCGGGCGATGGTCCGCTTCAGAGGGCGGGCCCCATAGACCAGGTCAAACCCTTTGTCGATCAGGAATTCCTTGGCCGATTCGGACAGCTCCATCTTGATCCCCTGTTCTTGGACCCGGGCGCAGACCTCGGCGATCTCCAGATCCACGATCCGGTGGAGATCTTCGCGGGTCAAGGGTCTAAAGACAATGATGTCGTCCACCCGGTTCAAGAACTCCGGCTTGAAGGCCTTCTTCATCTCGTCCAGCAGCTGGGTCTTCATATCCTGGTAGGTGACCTCCTCCTTGGGAGTCCGGAAACCCAGACTGCCCTGTTTGCGCAGGAGTTCGGCCCCGATGTTGGAGGTCATGATCAGCACGGTGTTTCGAAAATCGACCTTCCGCCCGAAGCTGTCGGTCAACCGACCCTCCTCGAGCAGTTGGAGCAGCAGGTTGAAAACATCCGGGTGGGCCTTTTCCAGCTCATCCAGCAGAACCACCGAATAGGGCCGGCGGCGCACCTTCTCGGTAAGCTGGCCTCCCTCTTCATAGCCGACGTAGCCAGGCGGGGCCCCCACCAGCCGGGAGACGTTGAATTTTTCCATGTACTCCGACATGTCAACCTGGATGATCGACTCCTCGTTGCCGAACAGGAACTCGGCCAGCGCCCGAGCCAGCAGGGTCTTGCCGACTCCAGTGGGCCCCATGAAGATAAAGGAGCCGATCGGCCGCCGCGGATCTTTGAGGCCCGTGCGGGAACGGCGGATGGCATTGGCGATGGCGGAAATCGCCTCTTCCTGCCCGATCACCCGATTGTGCAGCTCCTCCTCCATCCGTAAAAGCTTCTGGGTTTCCTTCTCCTCCAGCCGGGAGACCGGGATGCCGGTCCACTTGGAGACGATGTGGGCGATGTCCTCCTCGGTGATGACCGGCTGAGACTCCGCCTTGGTGCGGGACCAGTCCCGCTTCATCCGCTCCAGCTCCTGCCGGGCCTCCCGCTCCTGATCCCGCAGGGCGGCCGCCTTCTCAAAATCCTGCCCCTTGACCGCCGCCTCCTTCTCCTTGCGCAGCGTCTCGATCCGGTCCTCCAGCCCCTTGAGGTTGGGCGGAGCGGTCAGGACCATGAGGCGCGCCCGAGAGCCGGCCTCGTCAATCAGATCCACCGCCTTGTCCGGCAGGTACCGGCCGGAGATGTACCGGTCGGAGAGCTTGGAGGCCGCCTCGAGGGCCGCATCGGAGTACTTCACCTTGTGGTGGGCCTCGTACTTGTCGCGCAGCCCCTTCAAGATCTCGATCGTCTCCTCGG
>CAYJTC010000069.1:0-8436 GCA_964372955.1 uncultured Planctomycetia bacterium
CGAAGGGCTCAGGGTGAACGGCTCAGATTGCATGACTCGTGTCATAAGTTAAGGGAAGGAGGACAAAGGCGATGCCTACGACATTACCCAGGGTCAATGTGGTCTTTGAAAGGCCAATCTATGAGATCCTGGAGGAAATCTCCAGGGCTGAGAGGGCTTCTCTTTCCCAGGTGGTTTCTCGGCTGGTCCAGTCCGCTTTGGAGCTGGCGGAGGATCTGGCCTTAGCAGAAACCGCAGAGAAGCGGCTTGAGACCTTTAGCAGGGACGATGCCTTAGATTCCGCAGAGCTTCTGAAGTGGAACAAGAGCCGCAAGAGAAGCAGGTAGGCACGCCAGAGTACCGGGTTCTCTGGCACCCGGAGATCAAGAAAGACCTATCCAAGACCAGTCCTTCAGACGTTGATTTTATCGTTCGCATGGCTGAACACCGGCTTTCCCGGGCTCCACACCTGATCGGACAGCCCCTCAAAGGGACTACTCACCTGCTCTGGAAGATCCGGTTCGGCAAGTACCGGATCGTCTACACGATGAACGCCAAAGCGAAAGAGGTTTGGGTGCTTTCCGTCCAAGGTCGGGATGAGGTTTACCGACACTCCCACATCCAGAGTTTATTGCGATTGGCTGTTGCTCTCCACGAGCAACTCGAAAGAAACCGGTAGCTTAACCTTCAACTACCTGGTGGAGTCTAGCCAGGGTGGGGAGGAGAAGCTAGGGACCCCGACGACGGTGTCGGACTGTCTTCTCGATCTGTTTGACCAACTCCTCTAAGCCCGCCGGGTTCTCTCGTTAGGAGCGCCGATGGTCATGGGACAGGATGCTTTGGAGGACGAACTCGGCGATGCGGCGCCGGTCTTGCAGCCGGATGTCAGAAAAGAAAATGGCGGTCAGGTAGGAAGGACCCGCCTGGGAAGGGATGGGCGGTTCCTGGCGGACAACGATCCCCATGCAGCGGATCGGGCGGGCCCCCAGCCCCGGGGACTGAGGCAACTCCAGAACCATCTCCAGCTTGGTCAAGGCCGGTAGAGCCTTCGAGAGCTGGCAGAGGGCCCCGCCGCAGCTGAGGTTCTTCGTTTGGGCTTGAAAGGCGGAAGCCCCCGTGCCGACCTGGCACTGGAGCGAGGCAGCTACCCGAGGGTGTTTTCGGCGCTCAGCAAAGGAGATGGTCGAAGAACCCCAAGACCCGGCGCAGGTACTCCTCCGGATTCAGATAGAAACAGGCCACATGCTCGGCGCCGGGAACCAGCCAAAGATCCCGGGGTTCCCGGGCGGCCTCAAACAGCGCCCGGGCCTCCTCCGGAGGGATCGATCGATCCTCCAGCCCGTGGATGATCATCACCGGGCGGGGGGCAATCTTCCCGATCGCCCGAACCGGGCTCAACTCTTCCGGCCTTCGCCCCAGCCGAATCCCTGTGGCCCCAATCACCCACTGTCCCAAAGGGAACCTGGGGATATGATAGGACATCCAGATCCCCCTCGCAATGGCCTTGCCCCAATCGGCATAGGCCCCCTCGCAAACGACCGCCCGGATGCGGGAGTCCTGGGCCGCCGCCAGGAGGGCGATGGCTCCGCCCATGGAAATCCCCAGGCAGCCAACCGGCAAATCCTTAAATTCGGGTTGAGCCAAAAGGGCGTCCAGAACGGCTCCAATGTCCCGGGCCTCGTTGATTCCAAAGCTGACCTGCTCCCCGGCTGAAGCCCCGTGGCCTCGAAAATCCAGCAGAAGCAGATGGAAGTTGCCTTGAAGGTGAAAGGCGCGGGCCAGATCCAAAAGATCCGCCTTTCCAGTCCCGAATCCATGGAACAGCAGAAGGATGCCCCTGGCTCCCTCGCGCCGGATCATCCAGCTGGATAGTGGAATCCCGTCTGCGCCGCGCAAAGGAAGCGGTTCCCAGGGAAGTCCGAAATCGGAAGGCGTATCCGGTGAGAGATATCGGGGAGGGCGGACCACTTGCCCGGAACCGGCCCAAACCCAGGCAAAAACCAAGGCCGCCCCGGCGATCAGGCTGACCAGAACGACAGGGATGCTTTTACAGACTTTCCCGCACGCTCCCCAACCAGCGGGAGTAGACGAAATCCAGCATGCGGGCCAGATCCAGAGGCTTGATGGAAAGCAG
This sequence comes from uncultured Planctomycetia bacterium, assembly GCA_964372955.1. Taxonomy (GTDB): domain Bacteria; phylum Omnitrophota; class Gorgyraeia; order 1-14-0-20-64-10; family 1-14-0-20-64-10; genus CAYJTC01. The sequence goes on from CAYJTC010000069.1 coordinate 2,114, forward strand.
CCGAAGACCCGCCCCGGTCCGCCCCTGCTCGCCTTTGATCCAAGCCACCTCCCCGGTCGCGAAGATCGGCACGTTGTCGCCCGGCACTCGAAGATTCAGATCCACGTGCTCTCCTTCCTGGACCGCTCCGGAAAACCAGGCCCCCACCCCCTGCCGGGAAAAATCCTTAACCTGCGCCTGACCCTGGATCATGGAGGGGCCCTTCGCCCAGTACTCCGCTTCCAGGGAAGTCGAAAACCGCATAAACTTTCGCCGCTCTTTGACCGTCATCAGACACCCCCTTCTCTGCTTATATCCTATCCCAACATGTCGGCCGCTTCAACAGGCCGAACGGCGAGCAACCCTTTCTTCTGAGCCTTCAAGAAAGCCTGAACCACCACGGGGTCAAACTGGGTCCCGGAGCAGGCCTCGATCTCCTGGATGGCGACTGATTCCGGAAGCCGCTTGCGGTAGGGACGGTCGGTGGTCATCGCGTCGAAGGTATCCCCGACCGCGATGATCCGGGCCATCAGGGGGATCTCGGTGCCGCGGAGCCCATCCGGATACCCCTTCCCGTCGTACCGCTCCTGATGGGTCTTGACCGCCTTGGCCACCTCTTCCATCCCCCTGATCGGCTGAATGATGATCGCCCCCACTAAGGGATGTTCCTGCATCTTCTTCATCTCCTTGGGAGTCAGCTTCCCTTTCTTGCGGAGGATCTCATCGGGGACTCCGATCTTGCCGATGTCATGGAGAAGGGCCGCGATCTTGAGCATTTCCCGGAAACGAGGAGTCTGCACCATCTCCGCCTGGGGCTCCATCTCATCTAACACCTTCATGGCGTAGAGGGTGCAGCGCTCCGTGTGCCCATGCGTGTACGGATCCCGCGCATCCACGGCCGCCGCCAGGGCGATGGCCGTGTGGATGAAAAGGCCGTGCTCACGCTGGTAAAGCTCCTCGATCTGGCGCATCCGCTCCAGCAGCTGGCCGTACAAGGTGGCATTCTCCAGGGCAATCGCTCCCTCGTTAGCCAGGGTGTGCAGGAGATCCAGATCCTCCTTCGTGTAGGGGCCTCCCGAAAGCTTTTCTCCGAGCACCAGAATCCCCAGCATCTGCGACTTGCTAAAGGCCGGGATGCAGATCTGGGCGCCCAGGCTCTCCATCTCCGTCTTAATCTCCCGGAGAATGCCTCGCAATACGGTGCGATGGGGAAAGAATTTCTCGGCGCGAAGCCAATGCTGCACTTCATCCAGGGTGAGAACTTCCTTCTTCTCTTCCAGCCAGGTGACCAACGGGTTTTCCCGGGCCAGCATCATCCCCTGCGGCCGCCGGTCCCGCCCTCGGCTGACCTTCATCTCATAGTGATCGCTGGAACGGTAAAGGACCCCCACATGGGTGACCCGGACCCGCATGCCGATGAAATGAGCCATCAGCCTCAGGAGCCGGTCCACGGAGGTCACGCGGGCCATCCCGCGGGAGGCCTCCTTCAGGGTCTTCTGCCACTCAAATTTCCTCTGAAAAAGAATCCGGTCGGTCCAGCGGGTCAACCAGGCGTCGAGGGGACGCACCACGGCGGTGACGATGGACAAAGCGACCAGGCACATCCAAAGCACCCGTTTATCCAACGCCTGAGGACCATAGAAAAGCCACTGGCCCATAAAAACCACCACCACCACGAAAAAACCGACCAGAATCGAGTAAAGACTGGCGTAGATCAGCGTGCTCTTGACCACGATGGAGATGTCCATTAAACGCCAGCGGATGATCGTGTAGCTGATGAGACCGTAAAACAGCAGCAGGCCCTGCCCCATCGGAGAAATCGGCAGACCGAAAGCCAGCGGGAACATCGTCAGAAAGGATCCTAACCCGATGACGGATGCCAGGATCAGATATTTGAGCTGGTTGCGCTTGGCCCCCACCTGAACCGGATAGGCCTTGAACAACACCCAGAAAGAAGCCAGGAAAGAAAGCACAAACCAAAGGACAAAAAGACCGTAAAAGGGGCCGGCCATCGGATAAAAACGAAAGGGGGGTTCCGGCCGAAGATCGTTCATGAGCAAAGGGGTCAGCCCCAAGAGGGCGAAGACGCAGGCGCTCCGGAAAACCCATCGGAAAAGGGCGGTCGTCGAGGAGGCCCCGCTTCGCGGGACATCTCTGGACAGAAGCATAGAGGAGGCTGTCCCTCCATTGAGAAGGGCTAGGTTGAACTGGAAGAGGAAGGCGGGAATCAAACTCAAAGCGGCTTGAGCAATCCGGGCCCAGGCAAAAGCCCAGGGAAGACTGACGGACCGAACCATCCCTCCGGTCGCCAAAGCCCAGAACCCGATAGCCAAAGACAGCCACAGCCAGGCCTGATGGATCCGACCTTCTCGGTTCCTGGTGTAGACGAAAAAGCCCAGCCCCAGGCTGATACCGGCTGTCAGGAAAAACCCCCAAGTCCCGAAACCGCTCATGGGGCGGCCTCCGCCAAGCCCAGGCCCAGAGCTGTTTTCCGGATCACCTCCGACAGCCGGACCAAACCGGCCCGGGTGAAGCTTTCGTTGTACACCACCTTGACGCCGTGCCGGCTTAAATCCTCCATCCGAGCATTCTGCCCGGCCGGAAGGACCGATCCGGACCCGTGAATGATCAGCTCCTTGGGCCGCTGGTCTGAAGCCATAATCCGAACCGGCAGCTCCCCTGTCACCCCCACCATCGTCAGATCCACCAGCAGGATGTCCGGCTGAAACAAACTCAACTGCTGGAGCGCTTCCTCCACCGAGTAGGCGGGTCGGACCTCATAGAGGCCGGAACATTTTTCCGGGCTGGTGAAAAAGATCTCCTTTAACTGGTACGTGTATTCCGAGGGCTCCACGAACAGCAAGCGGGCTTTGGGTTGGGGGCCCTCCGCGGGGGCAGGGGCTTCGGGGACTGCCGTCGAGGCCCGCCCTCCGGAAAGGACGTTTTCCACCACGGAGGTGAGCGCCTCGATACCAAAGGGCTTGATCAGAAATCCATCCACCCCCAGCTGCTCCACCATCTCTTGAAATTGAACGTCGTAGGCGGTGACCACGATCACCCGGGTGGCCGGGCTTTGGGAATGAATGAATTTGAGGACTTCGATCCCATTGACCCCCGGCATCTTCATATCCAGGAGCACCAGGTCGACCGGATGCTGACGCAGGTAGCGCATCGCCTGCATTCCTTCCAAGGCGGTCAGCATCTCATAGCCCTTGCCCAGGAAATAGGCCTGGAGAGCGAACGTGACCTCCGGTTCGTCGTCGACGACAAGAACCCGTTTCTTATCCATGGTGCTTTAAATAAAAACGTCTACGGAAAGACCGTAGACGTCAAGACGGACACTTGCTCGGGGAATGGCTAAATGCCGGCTTTCATCGGCTGTGTCGTACCTTCCCGCTTGGACGACCCTTCCCATCGGATCGCCTCCTTCCTCACAGAATGACGAGGGATGAGTGCGGCTTTCGGACCCCGATCAACTTCCTTTAGGTACGACATTACGGGAGTATAGCGACGGGGTCTGGGGATGTCAATCGGTTTTTTCCCGGTTGGAGCTCTCTGGTTAGCCTTCAGAGAACCGGTTTCCGGTCAGCGCGTCCAGACGGGCGGTCAATTCCTGGACCCTTAAGGAACGCTCCGCGCTCAGAACCGGGTCCCCGGTCGGATGGGCCCGGAACTCCGCCAGAAGACGCATCCGCTCAAAATAGAGACGGGTCACCTCTTCCAGAACCTCCTGCCGAAGCTGGACCATCAGCCGGGAACGGGTATCGATGGAAACCTGGTCCGGGTTCCAGACCAGGTTCGCCAGATCCCAGGTGAAGCCGAAGCCAACGCTGACCGCCTCATCCTCGGGACCCACCGAAAAGGTTGTCTTGCCTCCGGAGGTGGAGGAAACAACCGTCCGATCTGTGTCCCGGTCCAGACTCACGGTTAATTTAGGAAACCATCCTCTTAAGACTGCACCGGCCCTCCAGCCCCGAATCTTTTCCGGCATCACCTCGGCGTAGCGAACGGCGGCCTGCTGGACCTCACGGATGGAAGGCCCGGGAAAGGCCTCTTCCGCGGCAATCACGGGCGGCTCGAGGGACGCGGCCCCGGGAATCGGGACGGAAAAAAGTCCCTCCTCGGTTCCTACCCAGATTTTGCGTTCCCCTTGGGCGGCGAGGGTGAAAACGGGACCGGCCGGAAGTCCCTCCTCCAATCGGACCCAGATCCCCCGCGTTCCATCCAGAAGGAAAAGCCCTTCCCGGGCCGCCACGCAAAGCGGGCCGCTCCTTGAGAAAAAAAGCAGTTTTAGAATCTCCGGCGTTCCCAAACCGACGCTGGAAAGAGGCTTCCAGGTTTCTCCTTCATCCAGGCTGAAGAAAACTCCCTGACCGGTCCCCAGATAAAGAGCCCCTTGGGAGGGATCAAACGCTAAATCGCCTGTCTCAACCGGCTGCGCAAGCTCGCTGTCTTCTTCCGCCGTCTTTGCTGCTGAACCCTCTTCGGAAATCGCCCGGATCCAAATCCTTTCCCACCGGGCTCCTCCGTCTAGGGAACGAAAAAGACCCTGTTGGGTCCAAAGATAGCAATGACCGGAACGGGAAGGATTAAAAAGGATCGTCCGGACCCACCCCGGCGGAAGGCCTTCCGCATTTTCCCAAGTCTGGCCCTGATCCCGGCTGACCCTCAAGCCGAAGCGAGTTCCGGCGAAGACCTGTTGAGAATCAAACGGATTGACCGCAACCGACAGGACCCCATTCCCGCCACGAAAGAGGAGGCGCCAGTCCTTTCCGCCGGTGAAGGAAAGATAAAGTCGATCTCCGACCGCTAAAAAGATCCGGGCCGGATCCCGCGGGTCCCGGGCAATCTCATGAATCGCTCTTCCGGCTAATCCGGGATGGAAGATTCTCTTCCAATGTCTTCCCCGATCCGTGGAGCGATACAGTCCTCGCCGGGTCCCTGCCAGCAACTCGCCCGGGGCTCCCTCCCGGACAGGGACAGAAACTTCCGGCAGAAGAACGGACACCGCCTCCCGCAAGCCGGCCGGCGCTGAGGGAAGCGCCGCCACGCGCCTCTGCGCAGCGGCCGGCGAAGGATCCGGAGCCGTCGGGATTCCCTTTTCTCCCAGACCACGGGAAGCCGCCAGCCAACCCACCCCGACGGTCCCGAAAAACACCCCGATCCCCCACAAGAGTCCTCGTCGCATAGGGGCTTTTATACGAATATTTTGAATAATTGTCAAGCTTTATTTTTCCGCAAAATCACCCTTGACGCCCGCCAGAAGGGATGCTATGGTTGAAGGCATGCTAACCGTTGGGAAGGGAATGAGGGCGCTCCGGCTCGACAAAGAGTTCACGCTGGCCGACCTGGCCAAACGGTCCGGGGTGGCCTTGTCCACCTTAAGCCGGATTGAGACCGGCCGGATGACCGGAACCCTGGAATCTCATATTCGGATCGCCCGGGCTCTGGGAGTGCGCCTGCCGGAGCTTTACGCGGACGTGGATCTGGTTGGCCCCGCCGTTGAGCTTCGGCCGGGCCCCTCAGAAGACTCCTTTTCATTGGGGAAAGGAGCCGGCTTCGCCCTTCTAACCCAAGAGAGCCTTCGAAAGAAGATGCTTCCGGCCATGATCTACCTGAAACCGGGCCGCAGCACTCAGCGGGAACAGGCCACGATCGGAGTGGAGAAGTTTCTTTATCTGCTCAAAGGAAAGGTGGAGATTACTGCTGGAAGACAGCAGGTCCGGATGAGCCCCGGCGAGAGCCTGTATCTCCAGGCTTCCCTCCCTCACACCCTGAAGAACATCGGCTCCGCGCCGGCCTTCCTCCTGAGCGTCACCGCTCCCCCTTCTCTCTAAGAGCCTCCGGAGAGAACGTCTACGCCTGTTCGACGACCAGCGGATAGCGGACCTTTAAGTCCCCATCCAACAAAACTTCGACCGCGTACTCGCCGGCCTGCGGAAGTTCAAGATTGTTGAACCGGGCGATCACGGAATGGCGGGACTTCAAAGTGGCCAGTTGGAAGGGGGTCTCTTGATCGCGCGCCAGCTCCTGTCCGCTGGGATCCAAGATCCGGCTGTACTGCCGGAAGCTCCCGGCCCCGGCGATCCAGCCGTTGATGATGAAAAGGACCGGATGCGTGGCCGGAAATTCCCGCGCCCCGATGGTCTCGAAGAGCCCCAGCAAAATGAACTTGCCGTTGTCTTCCCGACGGATATCATCGCAGAGGACCGAATAAAGGAGGGCCGGCTGGATGGCGGTAGTCGTCACCCCCCCACCTCTGTTTTTGCCACCGGCAACGACGAGCGGTCACGCCAGCTTTCCCTTCCGTACCGCTCGTCGAGGCGACGGAGCGTCGCTTTTAG
>CAYJTC010000070.1:0-8399 GCA_964372955.1 uncultured Planctomycetia bacterium
AAGCTGGCGTGACCGCTCGTCGTTGCCGGTGGCAAAAACGGAGGTGGTGGGGTGAAGAAACCGGAGCTGATCGCCGGCCTGGAGCTGGGGCCGCACTTCTTCTCCGTGGCGGCCGGCCAGCTCGATGAGCGGCAGCAGCTTCTGGTGAGGGCGGCCGAATCGGTCCCGGCCCAGGGGATCGAGCGGGGGGTTTTAAGCGATCCCTTGGAATGCGTGGACGCGGTCGCCCGCCTCATGCGGCAAGCGGAACGGCCGCTTTCGGCCCGGATCTCCAAGGTTCTGGCCGCCTTCCAGGGCAGCCATCTGAAAAGCTACAACGCCAACGCTTCGATCCCGATCCCGGACCCGGAGGTGGGAGTCTCTCCCCGCGATGTCGAGAAAGCGATCTCCACCTGCCGGACCCTTTCCCTGGATTACGACCGGCAGATCCTGCATGCGTTCGAGCGGGGCTACACGGTGGACGGCCAGCCGGGCATCCATGATCCGGTGGGGCTCTCCGGCACCAAGCTCACCGTGGAGCTCCACCTGGTGACCGGCCTGAACCTGGCGGTGCAGAACGTGACTCGAATCCTGAACCGGGCCGGCCTGGAGGTGGAGGAATTGGTTCTTCCGGGTCTGGCGACGGCCGAGGCGGTCCTCTCCGACCTGGACCGGGATCTGGGAATCACCCTGATCCGGATCGGGGAGATCCTGACGGAGGTCCTCCTGTATTCGGAAGGCCAGATCCGGGAGACCTTCCTGATCCCCTGGGGGACCGATTCCCTTTCCGAGAGCTTGAGCCGCGCCCTGAAGCTGCCGCGGGCCGCCGGGGATCAGATCCTGGACCAGATCCGGACGTTGGAGGAAGGCCCGGATCAGGCCCAGACGCTGCTGCGGATCAAAGCCGGAACGCTGGCGCGCGCTTTTCCCCAGGGAGAAGTAATCCGCCTGGTGGCTGGCCGGACGAAGGAATTTCTCACCCGGCTGCGGCATCGGCTGGATGAGACCCCTTATTCCAGGGAGTCGGCCTCCGGGATCGTCATGGTCGGATCGCTGGCCCGAATGGAAGGGTTCCTGGAGCTGGCCGAACAGCTATTGAATATGCCGGTGCGCCTGGGCACCGTCCGGGAAATCCATCTGGATCCCCAGGTGACTCTCGCCAGTTCCCACACCGCGGCGGTCGGGCTGCTTCGTTTGGGGTTTAAGCGCCGCCTTTCTTCGGCGGTCCGTCCGACCTCAATGCCGGGCTGGCTGGGCTGGGTCGACCGGACCCGCCGCCTGCTGGAAGAGTATTTCTAGCCCCTCTTGGCATTTTCCAAAAATGCAAGGTATACTTAATCTTGTGAACCGATTGAAGCAGGCGGTTTCTTTATTTTTGGCCCTTTCCCTGACCCTTTGGCAAAACCCGGCCTTTGGGATGTTGGAAGAAAAACCTCCTTCCGGAAGTCAGCCATCGCAAGATCCGTCTGCCCCGGCCCAACCTCCTCAAACAGAATACGCCCCCGGCGAGCTGATCGTGAAGTTGAAGCCGGGCTACGACCTTTCCTCGATCCGGGAGTTAAACCAGCAGTTGGGGGTTAAGCAGGTGCAGGAGATCTTTCCGAAAGTAACCTCCCCCGAGGACCGGCTGGAGGAGCTGAAGGCGAAGCGGGCGGGGCTGGAGGGGAAGGAGCACCCGGGCTGGTACTGGTGGAAGGATAAGGAGTCGGCGGATTCCAAGGATTACGAGGCCCGGCTGGCGAAGGAGAAGGAGGAGCTGGAGCGGCAGACCCAGGGGCTGGAGGAGCAGATCCGGCATCTGGAACAGCGGCAGGCTCGAGCACCGGAGGGGATGGAGCCGCCGGAGCTGACTGGGACCTATCTTCTGAAAGGGGACGAGAAACTAAACGTTCCGCAGGCGGCGGCCGCGTACGAAAAGAGCCCGGCGGTGGAGTACGCGGAGCCGAACTACGAAGTTCGGATTCAGGAATTCCCTCAAACCCTCCCTAACGACACCTACGTGGACCCGGACCAGAACGGGACTTGGTCGATGAGGGCCTGGGGCCAGTCCTACGAAGACCTGTGGGGACTCAAGAAGATCCAGGCGAACAAGGCCTGGCCTCTTTCGCAAGGGGAGGGGGTGATCGTCGCCGTCACCGACACCGGGGTGGATTACACGCACGAGGATCTGGCCCAGAACATCTGGACCAATCCCGGTGAAGTTCCCGGCAATGGGAAGGATGACGACGGAAACGGATACGTGGACGATGTTCGCGGCTGGGATTTCGCCTACAACGACAACGATCCGAAGGATGAATATGGGCATGGCAGCCACGTGGCCGGGACGATTGCCGCTGCAGGGAACAACCGCAAGGGAGTGATCGGTGTGGCCCCCCAGGCGAAGATCATGGCGGTGAAGTTTCTGGACGATTCGGGTTCCGGAACCCTGGCGGCAGCTGCCAGCGCGGTCCGGTACGCGGTGGATAACGGAGCGGATGTCACCAACAACTCCTGGGGTGGCTCTGGAACGAGTCAGCTTTTAGAGGACGCCTTTAACTATGCTTATTCGAAGGGAGTGATCAGTCTTGCCGCGGCTGGGAATAGCAATGCGGATGTGAAGGGCTTCTTCCCAGCCCGATTCGCTACGGTTATGGCGATTGCCGCAACCAACCAGGACGATCAAAAGACATCCTTTTCCAACTTCGGGTTAAAAGTGGACGTATCCGCCCCGGGTGGCGGATACGACAACGAGGCCCATCAAGGAATTTATAACATTCTCTCTGCATTGCCCGAGGGCAGTGCCATTGCTTCAGGTTTTCCGGAACTTAAGGCGGCGTCTGGCTACTACCGTCTGGCCGGCACCTCCATGGCCTGCCCCCACGTGGCTGGACTGGCGGCATCGGTCCTCTCCAAATTCCCAGGGCTGTCTGTCGCTGAGGCCAGGGTCAGGATCATGGCTACGGCCGATCCGATTTTGCAGATCCCCGACCAGCCGATCGGCCAGGGCCGGATCAACGCGCATGCCGCTTTGACCGCCGCGCCGAGGCCTTTTCTCCGCCTGAAGGGAGTCCGCCTGGAAGAGAAGCAGGGAAACGGCAACCAGGTGCCGGAGTCGGGAGAGGAAATTGCGCTGATCATCGAACTGGAAAACATCTGGAAGGACGCCTTTCAGGTGACCGGCTACTTGAGGAGCGAAGGCCCCGCCATCCCTTCCATCCCGGTGTCGGTTTCCGAGTTCGGGAGCATCGTCCGGGGACAGGTGAGGGACAACCGGGCCGCGCCGTTTGTATTTAAAATCGGCTCCATCCAATTTGAGACGCCAGCGGAGTGCACCCTCACTGTTCATGCCGATGGTTCAAGCCAGACGATGCGCTTCAAGGTCCGGTTGGGGGTCCGGCGGCTGGCCCCATTCTCCCTTTCCCACTTGGTGCGCCATCCCATTCATTTCTCGGGAGACAAGGTCGTCTGGCACGGGTTAAGCCCCGGCGAAGACGATTACTATCACGTTTTTCTCTATGATTTGACGAACCACAAGCAGACTCAACTAAGCCGGCCGGAGTCGATCCACCACATCGCCCCGACCGTTTCGGGCGACAAGGTGGTTTGGGCGGAAACGAATTTCGGCGCCTCCCCCCCGGCGATGTTCTGGGATCTCTACGTGTACGACTTGACAACCCAGCAGAAGCGGCGGATCACTTTTTCCCCTCGAAGACGGGAAAGCCCAGCGAAAATTTCCGGGAGCCAGGTAGTTTGGGCTGGGCAAGAAGACGGGGACATTTTCGTTTACGATCTGGCGACCGGCCAGCAAAGAAACCTTACCGCCGATTCCGCCTGGCAGATTCAGCCGGATATTCACGAGGATCGGATCGTCTGGACCGATTATAGGAACGCGATCCCCTCCTATCCAAACCTAGATATTTACAGTTACGATCTCAATCTGAATCGCGAGCAGCCCGTAACCACCGAGCCCCATCTGCAGTCGGATCCTTCCGTCTGGGGGAACAAGGTGGTTTATCAGGATACGCGCAATCCAGAAGGAGGGATAGATATCTACCTCTCCGACCTCGAAACGGGCAGCGAGAGGGCGCTGGTGACCGATCTGGGAAACCAGTTGATGCCGCGGCTCTCCGGGAACCGAATGGTTTACAGCCACCATGGGCCGGGGGGATATGCAGGCGTGTTTCTCTACGACTTGACTCGAGGAAGCAAGAGGCGCGTCACCGTCTACCCTTCCTTTCAATGGAATGCCCAGATTGACGGCAACCGGATCGTCTGGATGGATTTTACCGAGAAGGCGATTTACTTTGCTGAAGCGGAAGCGACGTCGAATCGCCCCCCCGTGGCAGGTTCCATCCGTCCCGGAAGGGGTTCTAGCAAGGGGAATCATCGTGTTACCTTCACCACCACCTTCTCGGATCCGGACGGCTGGCAGGACATCGCCTGGGGCCGTTTTATCGTCAACGATCCCTTCCAGCGAGAGAAAGGTTTCTTCGGCTACTACGATCAGAACCAGAACAAGCTGTATCTGCGCAACGACAACAATACCGCGTGGCTGGGGGGATTGGCTCCGGGGTCCGGTCAGGTGATTGAAACCGAGCGTGTAAGGCTCCACTGCGCCCAGACCGAGGTTTCAGGCGGAGGCGATGAGCTGACGATCCGGTGGAGGATCACGTTCAAGCCGAGGTTGTTCAGGGGCTTCAAGAAGATGTACCTGAAGGCGAAAGACGACTCCGGTGAGATTGCGGACTGGATTGAAAAAGGGTCTTGGACCATTCATTAACAGGGAATGGTAAACTTAAGGCGATGAGAGATAAGCAGGGTGGCTAAGCGAAGGGAGGTGAAGATCGGGCAGCTGCTGGTGGAGGGAGGATTGATTGCTCCAGGGCAGCTGCAGCAGGCCCTCCGGGAGCAGGAAAAGGATCCGGAGGTGCCGCTTTGCGCCCTGTTAGCCCGAATGGGGATTGTGCCGGAATCGAAGTCTCTGCCGGTCTTGGCCCACCAGTTAGGGATCCCGTACGTGTCGCTCAAGGAGCGGAAGGTGGAGCCGAACCTGCTCAAGCTCATCCCGGCCCGGCTGGCCGCCCGCTACAAAATCCTGCCGGTGATCCAGGAAGGAAAATCGATCCTGGTGGCGATGACCGACCCGCTGGACACCCGGGCCCTCGATGAGATCCGGATGCTGACGAAGCTGTCAGTCCAGCCGGCGGTGGTCAGCGCCCAGGAGCTGGAGGAGGCGATCCGCCAGCATTACGGCGTGGGGGCCGAGACGGTGGAGGCGATGGTGGCTACGGAGGAGCTGCCCTCGACGGCGGAGCTCAATGAGGCGGTGGCCGACCTGGACAAGATCGGCGGGGAGGCCTCCACGATCAAGTTCGTCAACCAGCTAATGCTTGAGGCGGTCCGGGACCGGTCCACCGATATCCATCTGGAGCCCTACGAAAAACAGCTGATGATCCGGTATCGGATCGACGGGATCCTCTACGACATCCCGGTGCCGGTGGATCTGAAACGGTTTCACCCGGGAATCGTTTCCCGGATCAAGGTGATGTCCAACCTGAACGTCGCCGAGCATCGCCTGCCGCAGGACGGCCGGGCCAGGGTGAAGGTGGGAGGGCGGGACCTGGACCTGCGAATCTCGATCCTGCCCACTCCCTACGGGGAGGCGGTGATGGTGCGGCTGCTGTCCACCAACATCTTCCTGGGGCTCGAGCAGTTAGGGCTGCTCTCGGATCATCAGGGGATCTTAGAGCAGCTGGTGGTCAAGCCGCACGGCATCATCCTGGTCAGCGGGCCCACCGGCTCGGGCAAGACCACCACCCTGTACGCCTGCCTGGCCCGGATCAACGACCGGAAGCGCAAGATCCTCACCATCGAGGATCCGATCGAGTACCTGATGCCGGGGGTCACCCAGATGCAGGTCCACCCGAAGATCGACTTCACTTTCGCGACGGCTCTGCGTTCCATCCTGCGGCACGACCCGGACGTGATCATGGTCGGGGAGATCCGGGACTTCGAGACGGCCGAGACGGCGATCCGAACCGCCTTGACCGGCCACCTGGTTTTCTCGACCCTGCACACCAACGACGCGGCCGGCTGTGTCACCCGGCTGCTGGACATGGGGATCGAGCCGTACCTGGCGGCCTCCTCGCTGGAATGCGCCATCGCCCAGCGTCTGGTCCGGCTGATCTGCCCCGACTGCCGGGGGGCCGGCTGCTCCGCCTGCCGCCAGACCGGCTACAAGGGGCGCACCGCGATCTTCGAGTTCCTTCATCTGGACGACGATATCCGCGACCTGATCCTGCGTCGCGCCTCCGCCGGCGAGATCGCCAAGCTGGCCCGGTCCCGCGGGATGAGGACCCTGCGGGAGGACGGGATGGAGAAAGTCCGCCAGGGCCTGACCACGAAGGAAGAGGTCATGCGGGTCACCCAGGCAGAGTAAGGCAATTGCGAATTGCGAGTCTCGAATCTCGAATTGACACCGGGGTGAAAGCGGATTCTTTCGGCGAGCAATTGCGGTGTCGGACGTTTCGTTTTGCCGTGAAGGTTGTCCGACACGTCCATCAATTGCCACAAACGGCTTCTGTCGAACGAGAATTGACCCGTCAGCTGCTCATCGGCCACTTCCGTTGGAGCCAACGTTGAGGATATTAACCAGTATCGTTAAGACAGTCTCGAGTCGCGGGGGTGGGTCTTCGCATTGAATTCGGAATTCGCAATTCGAAATTCGAGGTTGCTCTGATGCAGTTTAGTTACCGGGCCAAACAGGATTCCCGAACTGAGTCCTCCGGAGTTCTGGAAGCGGTCGATCTGACCTCGGCGGTCTCTCACCTGAAACGAATGGGCCTTTATCCCCTCGAAGTGGTTCCTTTGGAATCGCCGGAAACTGCCCCAATGGCCCGGTTGCAGGATCGGTCCCTTTCCCGATCGGCCCTGGCTCTTTGGGCCCGGACGGTGGGGCAGGGACTTTCGGCCGGATTGAGTCTGACTCGGGCCCTGCATCTTTTGGCGGAACAGGAAAAAGGCCGGCCGGCCGGTGAAGCGGCCCGCCGGTTGGAGGAGCAGGTGACCGCCGGGGCCAGCCTGGCCGCTGCGATGGAGCAGATGGGCCGGGTCTTCCCGCCGGTGGCGGTCAGTCTGGCTCAGGCCGGCGAGGCCGGAGGGGCTCTCGAGCAGGTCCTTCGGGCGCTGGCCGATCAGACCGAGGCGGAAGCAGATCTGATCGGAAAGGTGCGGGGAGCGCTGGTCTATCCGCTGTTCGTGCTGATCGTCGGGATCGGCACGGTGGCGGTGCTGATCTGGGCGGTGGTGCCCAAGCTTTCGGTCCTTTTCGCCGAGACCGGCCAGCCGATCCCTTGGGCCACCCGGTTCCTGATCGGTTTGGGAAGCGGCCTGGTCTGGGTGCTCGGCGCCGGGCTGGTCGCCTTAGCGGCCGCCGTCTGGATCTCCCGGCGCGGCGGCAAGCGCCTGCCGCTGGGAGAATGGGGGATGCGGATCCTGCGGCGGCTCCCGTGGTTTGGCCGGCTGATCGAGCAGGCGGAGCTGGCTCGGGTGAGCGCCACGTTGAGCCTTCTGCTGGGGCAAGGCCTGCCGCTGCCGGAGGCCCTGCGGCTGGGAGCCGGGACGGTCAGCCACCCGAAGCTCAAAGAGCAGATCCAGCAGAGCCGCCGGCAGGTAATTGAAGGGATGAGTCTATCGGCCAGCCTGCGGCGCTCCCGGATCGAAGAGCCGTACCTGCTGACGATGGTGGTGATGGGGGAGGCCGAGGGGGACTTGGCCCGCGCTTTCCGGCAGGCGGCCGACCGGACCCATCAGGAGGTGGACCGGGTGATCAAGGTCTTAAGCACTCTGATTGAGCCGGCGATGATCCTGTTCGTGGGGCTGATCGTAGGCGCGATCGTCTTCTCCATGCTGTTGCCTATCTTTCAGATCAATTTTAGTGTAGGGTAAACAGGGTAAACAGGGGAAAGCCGGGAGAACGGGAAAGGCGCAAAGAACGGATGAAACGATTTGATTTTGAGGATTTAGAAGTCTATCAGGTTGCATTGGCTTTTGCCCGAGATATTTACCGACTGACAGAGCGATTTCCTCAAGAGGAGCGGTATGGTCTTTCCAGTCAGTTAAGAAGGGCTGCCGTGTCAATTTCTGCGAATATTGCAGAGGGCTATGGCAGATCGAGGCGCGATACAGTGCGGTTTTACAGTATCGCCCGCGGCTCGGTCTGCGAGTGCATTCCTTTATTTGCGCTGGCGAACGATACAGGTCTCATCGATGCCGGGACGATGGAAGAGGTTAGAGATTGTTGCGTCCGAATTCATCGGATGTTAAACGGTCTGATTGCTTCGCGTCGTCCCTTTTCTTTCCCTGTTTCCCCTGTTTCCCCTGTTCTCCCTGTTTCCCCTGTTTCCCCTGTTTCCCCTGTTCTCCCTGTTTCCCCTGTTCTC
>CAYJTC010000071.1:0-8059 GCA_964372955.1 uncultured Planctomycetia bacterium
GAGATCCACGCCTATCTTGGAAAACGGTGAAACAGGGAAGACAGGGGAAACAGGGGAAACAGGGAGAACAGGGGAAACAGGGGAAACAGGGAAGACAGGGAAAACAGGGGAAACAGGGAAGACAGGGGAAACAGGGAGAACAGGGGAGACAGGGGAAACAGGGGAAACAGGGGAAACAGGGAAACAGAGAAAACAGGGAAAACAGGGGAAACAGGGGAAACAGGGAAAACAGGGGAAACAGGGGAAACAGGGGAAACAGGGAGAACAGGGAAAACAGGGGAGAGAGGGAAAAGAGGGGAAAGAGGGGAAACAGGGAAAACAGGGAAAACAGGGGAGAGAGGGAAAAGAGGGGAAACAGGGAAAACAGGGGAGACAGGGGAAAGAGGGGTAAAGGTGGAATCGATTTTACTGATCGGAGCGGAAGCGGCTTCCCTGAAGCGCTGGAAAGCCCATTTGGTCCGGCGCGGTTTCCAGGTGACCTGCCTGGAAACCAAGGAGCTGGATCGGCTGGACGAGCTCAAGGAGCGCTTTAAGCTGGGGGTATTGGATGCCACCCAGGAGGGACGGCTCTCTTTGATCGTGGACCGGATCCGGTCCCGCCCGACCGCCAAGGAGCTGCCTTTGCTGGTGTTGGTCAAAGACCAGCATTTAAAAGAGCTCTCCACGGTGGGGGGACTGGAGGATTTCCTGATGGCTCCGGTGGAGCCGGAGTTCCTTGAAACTCGGGTGCAGTTCCTGATGAAGCGGCTCAATCATACCAGCCCCGGGGGCGGGATCCGGATCGGGGTCTTGAACCTGGATCTGGACCGGTACGAAGTGACGCTGGACAGCGAGCCGCTGGAGCTGACCTACAAGGAGTTCGAGCTGCTCAAGTTCCTGGCGACCCACGTCGGAAGGGTCTTCAGCCGGGATCAGTTATTGAACCAGGTTTGGGGGTACGACTTCATAGGAGGTAGCCGCACCGTGGACGTCCACGTCCGGCGCCTGCGCTCCAAGCTGGGACCCAAGTACGCTTCCCTCATCGACACCGTTCGGAACGTCGGCTATAAATTCCTGGAATCGCTCTAGCGCGAACCCCTTCTGCTCGTAACACAGATTTAACGCAGCGGTTATTTTTCAGTAACCTCCTTCCGTAGAATCAACGGAACATTCACCGGTTCCTTAACCCGAAGGAGGTTCACTCCCCGATGCCTCGCAGAAACAGACCTGTCTTACCCATCCTGGCGCTGGCTGCCGCGATTCTGACCATAGTCCCTGCTTCCACCCACGCCGCTGAAGTCAATGGAATCTGGACCGAAGCGGCCACCAAGGATTTTGGAGAGTGGACGGGTATGGAGTGGCTCAAGAAGGTCAAGATCCGCGGCTGGTTGGAGAGCTATTTTGTCCACAACGTCAATGACCCGAATCGTAGCGCGGTCAACGCCAACCAGGGTTCATCCGTTGTCAAAGGGCAGAACATTACGATTGAAGGGCGCACCTTTGACGTCCATAACGATGTTCCCCGAGTTAACCTGGCCGAGGTGGAGCTGGAGAAGGTTCCTACCTTGGGGGAGTGGGGCGGGGCCGGTTTCAAGCTGGATGTCAACTGGGGGGACACGCCGGAGATCATCTACGATTCCATCCAGGGAGCTTTGGGTGAGGGAGTCCTTCATCATGCCGAAAAATGGATTTCTCACGCCTCCGTGGGATGGGTGGCTCCGGTGGGCAGAGGGCTGCGGGTGGACGCCGGTAAGTTCGTCACCCACATCGGGGGAGAGACGATCGAGGGGATCAAGAACAACAACCTCTCGCACGGCTTCCTCTACACGTATGCCATTCCGTTCCAGGATACCGGCGTCAAACTAAATTATCCCTGGAGTGACAAGTTCTATACGGAACTCTACATTCTTCGGGGCTGGAACGTGACGACCGGGGACAATAACAGAGGCCTTACCTGGGGACCCTCAATGGGCTGGTTGCCCTGCTCTTGGTTCAACCTGTATCTCAACTACCTGGTTGGCCCCGAGCAGAGGAACGTTCAGGACAATCTTCGCCATCTGGTGGATTTCCAGGTCTTCATCAATTCCCCCATCCCCAAGTTGAACCTGCTCCTCTTTGGGGATTACGGTTTTGAGGAGAACGCGGTGGGAGGGAACACCCAGGACGCGGTCTGGCACGGGATGGGGGGGGTGGCGCGGTATCAGATCAGCGACCATTGGGAGCCGGCTGTCCGCCTCGAGTATCTGCATGACCAGGACGGCTTCGCCTCGGGCGTGGATCAGACCCTCTATGAGTTTACGGTCTCTTTGAATTACAAGAGGCCCTTGGGCAAGGGATTTAACCTCCTCATTCGGCCGGAGTACCGATTCGACAAGACCTCGGAGGACTTCTTTACCAGTCGCAACACCTTCCGCTCCGACTCCACTCAGCACACGGTCGGAGTGGGGGCGTACCTGTATTTCTAAGAAGGGAGGAACGCATGGATCCGAAAGTTGCAATGGATACCATTTGGACCCTGCTCACCGCGATGCTGGTTTTCTGGATGAACGCCGGCTTCGCGACCGTGGAGGCGGGGTTCCAGCCATCCAAGAACTGCGTCAACATTCTCTCCAAGAACTTCGTCGTGTTCGCCGTGATGTCGGTGGCCTACTGGTTCTTGGGATTCGGGGTCATGTTCGGGGACGGCTCGCCTCTTTTTGGGATGCAAGGGCTAGTCGGGCTCCATGGGGCGGACAACTCCCCGGCGACCGGCAACGCCTATAAGGGGGTCTACAGCGCCCTGAACTGGACCGGCGTTCCGCTGTTGGCTAAGTTCTTTTTCCAGCTGGTGTTCGCCGGGACGGCGGCGACGATCGTTTCCGGTTCCGTGGGAGGGAGGATCAAGTACCTGTCCTTCATCCTGTTTTCTTTCATCATGGGGATCCTAATCTACCCCGTCGTGGGACACTGGATCTGGGGGGGCGGGTTCCTGGCCAAGGCCGGCATGTGGGATTTCGCCGGCTCCACCGTCGTCCACTCGGTGGGCGGGTGGGCCGCTTTGGCTGGGGCCATGATGCTGGGCCCTCGGTTCGGCAAGTACGGTCCAAATGGGCACATCACCCCGACCCCCGGACATAATTTGAGTTTGGCCACCATCGGGACCTTTATCCTCTGGCTGGGCTGGTTCGGGTTCAACCCCGGCTCCACGATGGCGGCCGACCCGGGAGCGATTGCCCGGATCTGTGTCACCACCAACTCGGCGGCGGTCACCGGAATCCTGGGAGCCACGATCACTTCCTGGTTCCTGCTGGGCAAGCCGGATCTGGGGATGACCTTGAATGGGTGTCTGGCGGGGCTGGTGGCGATCACGGCTCCCTGCGCCTTCGTCAGCGTGGAAAGCTCGCTCATTATCGGGCTGGTGGCTGGAATTCTGGTGGTCCTGGCGGTCATGGCCTTCGACCGGATGCGGGTGGATGACCCGGTGGGAGCCACCGCCGTCCACCTGGTCAACGGGATCTGGGGGACCCTGGCGCTGGGGCTCTTCGCCCAGGATCTCTTCATGCCGGGGACCACCGGCAACGGCCTGTTCTTTGGCGGCGGGACCAAGCTGCTGGCTGCTCAGGCGACCGGGGTCTTCTGGGTGGGAGTCTTTGTGTTCCTGGTTTCCGTGCTGGCCTGGGCTCTCTTAAAGGTCATCGTGGGAATCCGGGTGCCGCTTCAGGAAGAGATCGCCGGCCTGGACGTCGGGGAGCATGGGAACTCCGCCTACCCCGAGTTCGTTATCCGCAAGCCGGCCTACTCGTATGCCACGGTGGCGGCCCGGTCCAGCAGTGAATTCAGCGGGGAGTCGGTTCATGAAGGGAGCAAGCGGTGACCCCGCCCCTCCAGGGGCTTCTCTTTCCAGAGAAGCGGACCCGTCCTGAAGGACGGGTCCGGGAACGCCCATGGGCTATGGACACGCCTAAGCCCGCAGCTCCGCAAAAGTGACGCAAGGAGCGTTCACACAGGCGGTTAGAAGCCGGTCAAAGAGCTGGCCTAAAACCTAAAGGGGTCAGACCCCCTCGGGGGTTCTCCTCTCAGTGCGGATCTAAGGGCATAAGTGTGCTATGGGGACGGCGTTAAGTAAGTGGGATTAATCACTTGGATTTGTGGAGGGATACCATGGTTTGTGAAAACTGGGGCGTTCCTGCCCCTGGAGGGGCGGGGTGAAGAAGATTGAAGCGATTATCCGTCCTGAGAAAGTGGACGAGGTTCGCCGGGCCCTGGAGAAGGTCGGTTTTCCCGGGCTTAACATCAGCGAGGTGGAAGGACACGGCAAGCAGAAAGGGGTGGTCCAGCAGTGGCGCGGAGAGCAATACCGGGTGGAGCTGCTGCCCAAGGTGAGGCTGGAGGTCGTGGCCAGCGACCGGGACGCCAATAAGATCGTCCGGGCTATCCAGGAAACCTCCAAGACGGGGGGGGTGGGGGACGGCAAGATCTTCGTCTCCAGCGTCGAGGAGGTGATCCGTATCCGGACAGGGGAGACCGGAGAGTCGGCCGTTTAACACAGAGAACACAGAAAAGAACACACAGAGAACACAGAAGCTTTGTTACGCAGATTTAACAGGGGCGTAATCTGGCTTTAACGCTGGTTTAGGAAACTAAATTGTTTTTCCTTCCGATCGATTCGATCGAAAAATTAAGAGAGGATTTTTAAGATGGCTCGCGGTTCAACCACGCGCAACAGGAACGGAGGAGTTTTGACGATGGCTCGAGGACGTGGAACGGTGACATTGGACAGAGAGCGGGTTCGGCAGACTAAAGGAAAGGGCAGCTCGGCCGTTCCTGCGGCGCGCGGCGGGGCTTCCGCTTCGGCGCCGGTGAAGGTGAATGAGGAGTCGGTCCGCCGGCTTTTCCGGATCATCAAAGAACACAACATCCAGGTGGTGGACTTAAAGTTCAACGACCTGCCCGGTCTTTGGCAGCACTTCTCCATTCCGGTTTCGGAATTGAGCGAGAACCCCAAGGAGGGGATCTGGGTGGACGGGATCGGGTTCGACGGATCCTCCATCCGGGGATTCCAGAAGATCCAGGAGTCCGACATGAACCTGTATCTGGACCCCAGCACCGCGGTTCTGGACCCGGTCTGTGAGATTCCGACCTTAAGCGTGGTCTGCGACATCTACGATCCGCTCTCCAAGAAGCCGTACAGCCGGGACCCCCGCTACATCGCCCGCAAGGCGGAGGAGTACCTGAAGAAGACCGGGATCGCGGACGTCAGCTACTGGGGGCCGGAACCGGAGTTCTTCATTTTCGACGACATCCGGTTCGACTCGACCGAGAACTCCAGCTACTACTATGTGGATTCCATCGAAGGGGAGTGGAACTCCGGCCGGGATGAGAAGCCCAACCTAGGCTACAAGCCCCGCTTCAAGGAGGGGTACTTCCCGGTGCCGCCGCACGATGTCTTCCAGGACATCCGCAGCGAGATCATGAACACCGCCCGGGCGGCCGGCGTGCCGGTGGAGAAGCATCATCACGAGGTGGCCACGGCAGGGCAAGCGGAGATCGACATGCGGTACTCCACCCTGACCCAGATGGCCGACCATCTGCTGATGCTCAAATACGTGATCAAGAACGTGGCCCACAAGCACGGCAAAGTGGCCACCTTCATGCCCAAGCCCCTGTTCGGGGACAATGGCTCCGGGATGCACACCCATCAGAGCTTGGCGAAAGCCGGGAACAACCTGTTCTTCGACAAGAACGGCTACGCCCTGATCAGCCAGACGGCTAAATGGTACATCGGGGGGCTCATCAAGCACGCCGCATCGATCCTGGCCTTCGCGGCCCCGACGACCAACTCCTACAAGCGGCTGGTTCCGGGGTACGAGGCGCCGGTCAACCTGGCCTATTCGGCCCGGAACCGGTCCGCCGCCTGCCGGATCCCGGTTTACGTCGATTACCCGAAGTCGAAGCGGGTGGAATTCCGCCCGCCGGATCCTTCCTGCAACCCGTACATTGCCTTTGCGGCGATGCTGATGGCTGGCCTGGATGGGATCCAGAATCGGATCGATCCGGGACAGCCGTTGGACAAGAACACCTATGAACTCTCCCCCGAGGAGGCGGCAAAGATCCCCACGGTGCCCGGCTCGCTCGAGGAAGCGCTGGATGCGCTCGGGCGGGATCACGCCTTCCTGCTGAAAGGGGACGTTTTCACCAAGGACGTCATCGACGTTTGGCTGGAGTACAAGCGGCAGGAGATCCCAAGGGTCAAGCTCCGGCCGCATCCGTACGAGTTCTACCTGTATTTCGACGTGTAATGAGGCCGGCACTTACGGAGTGAGAGACGACGTAAGTGCCTCGGCCGAATTACATCCTCACGAAAGTGAGGATTCCTCGCGTACGCGAGGATCTCCCGCTGGAGCCTGCCCTCGACTCCGATCGAGGGCGGGAATGACGAGAGACCGCGTCAGGTTTCAAACCAGGGTCAGACTCCCATCCAGGGGTCTGACCCCTTCGATTCTGCACACTCTGACACGGGACACGGGATACCATTTTAACCATGCCGCCTGTTGAGCTGAAAGACAAAGACTACGTCTTAAAGAGCGCCCGGGACTTAGGGGTCAAGTTCATCCGCCTCTGGTTCACCGATATCCTGGGGTTCCTCAAGAACGTGGCGATCACCATTGAGGAGCTGGAGGAGGCCCTGGAGGAGGGGGTCGGCTTCGACGGCTCAGCGGTGGAGGGATTCACCCGGGTGGAGGAATCCGACATGATCGCCCTGCCGGACCCCAACACCTTCGCCATCCTCCCCTGGCGGCCGAAGGAACACGCCGTGGCCCGGATGTTCTGCGACATCGTCCCCCCCGGCGGGGAGCCCTTCGAGGGAGATCCCCGGTAGATCCTCAAGAAGAACCTCCAGCAGGCGGCCCAGTTGGGCTACCACTTTTACGTCGGGCCGGAGCTGGAGCATTTCTACTTCAAGTCCTCGGAAGAACCCCGGCCGCTGGATTCCGGCGGCTACTTCGATCTGACCCCTCTGGACATGGCCACCGACCTGCGGCGAGAGACCATCCTGGCGATGGAGGATCTGGGGGTGGGGGTGGAGTTCAGCCACCATGAGGCGGCTCCTTCCCAGCACGAGATCGACTTCCGGTACGCCGACGCGCTCACCATGGCCGACAACCTGATGACCTACCGGCTCGTCATCAAGGAAATCGCCCTGAAAAACGGGGTCTACGCCAGCTTCATGCCCAAGCCGCTGGCCGGTGAGAATGGCTCCGGCATGCACGTGAACATCTCCCTGTTCAAAGGGGAGCGCAACGCCTTCTTTGACGCCGGGGACCCAGCCCACCTGTCCGATGTCGCCAAACGCTTTTTGGCCGGCATCCTCGCCCACGTTCGGGAATTCACCGTGGTGACCAACCAATGGGTCAACTCCTACAAGCGGCTGACCCCCGGCTTCGAAGCGCCGGTCTACATCACCTGGGCGCTCACCAACCGGGCCGACCTGGTCCGGGTCCCCCGGGCCAAGCCGGGGAAGGAGGAGGCCTGCCGGCTTGAGCTGCGATCCCCAGACCCGGCCTGCAACCCCTATCTGGCCTTCAGCGCCATCCTTTCCGCCGGGCTGGAGGGGTTGAAGTCGGAGAAACCGATTCCGCTGCCGCCGGCAGCCGAAACCAACGTGGCTCTCCTGTCCGAAGAGGAGCGCCGCCGCCGGGGAATTCAGTCGCTGCCGCGCACGCTTGGGGAAGCGATCGAAACGGCCGAAAAGTCCGACTTCCTGCGCCGGGCCCTGGGAGACCACATCTTCCAGTCGTTCTTAAGCAACAAGCGGATCGAATGGGAGCGGTACTGCCAGGCGATCACCGATTTTGAGCTCAAAACCTACCTGCCCCTGCTCTAGTTAGTCGTAATCTAACTTAAATTTTTATTTGAAAATCGGCCTTTTTCCAGGTATACTACCATTATCCAACCGATGCCTAGGCCGATTTTAATGTTCACTCGATCGCTGGCCCTTTTCTTAACCCTCGCCCTTAGTCTGCCCAGCCCCTCCCTTGCCCTGCGCCAGATGAGCGGGGAAGGGGCCGGCCTCGAGGAGCTCCGAGCCGGGCTGGAGGAG
>CAYJTC010000072.1:0-8045 GCA_964372955.1 uncultured Planctomycetia bacterium
CTTTCTCACTACCTCCTCTTAAGCGGAGTCCTTTTCACCATTGGGCTGGTGGGAGTGGTGACCCGCCGCAACGTGATCATGATCCTGCTTTCCCTGGAGGTTCTGTTGTCGGCCGCCAACCTGGCCTTCGTCGCT
Organism: uncultured Planctomycetia bacterium; assembly: GCA_964372955.1. GTDB lineage: Bacteria > Omnitrophota > Gorgyraeia > 1-14-0-20-64-10 > 1-14-0-20-64-10 > CAYJTC01. Next base: position 136 of record CAYJTC010000072.1, read on the forward strand.
TTTTCCCGGGCGCTGGGAGATCTCTCCGGCCAGCTGATGGTCTTCTTCGTGATGATCGTGGCCGCAGCGGAGGTGACCGTGGGACTGGCAATCGCCGTGGTCCTGGTTCGGCTGGCCGGCAAGACCGACGCCGACCTCTTTAGAGACCTGCGGTGGTAGCCGCCCTTCCCTGGATCATTCTGTTCTCGCCGCTGGCGGCCAGCCTCGGCATCCTCCTGTTCGCCCGCCGGCGCAAGAGTTTGAGCGCTGGCTTAAGCATCGGCGCGCTGGGGCTGGGGCTCCTGGGCTCCCTGATCCTTCTGGCCCGTTCCCTCGGACACGCGGGGCAGGCCCCGCTGGAGATCTCCATCCCTTGGGTCGACCTGGCCGGCCTGACGCTGGAGTTCGGGTTCCTGATCAACCCGCTGTCGATCGGGATGAGCTTGGTGGTGACCGGTGTGGGGCTGATGATCTTCATCTACTCGGTCGGCTACATGGCCCAAGAACCGGGCTTCACCCGCTATTTCGCCTGCCTGTCCTTGTTCGCCTTTTCGATGCTGGGGATCGTCCTGGCCAACAACCTGGCGACCCTGTTTATCTTCTGGGAGCTGGTGGGGGCCAGCTCCTACCTGCTGATCGGCTACTGGTATGAGAAGCCCAGCGCGGCGGAGGCCGGCAAAAAAGCATTCCTGGTCAACCGGATCGCTGATTTCGGGTTCCTGCTGGGAATCCTGATGCTCTGGAGTTTCTCGGGCATCACCGGGGAGCCGCGCACCCTGAACTTCATCGAGCTAGCCCGACGGCTGGAGGAACTGGCCGCGCAAAATCCGGGAGCGCTGGCCGCTCTAGCTCCCATCGGCGCCCTGCTCTTCTGCGGAGTAGCCGGGAAATCAGCCCAGTTTCCTTTACATGTCTGGCTGCCGGACGCGATGGAGGGCCCCACCCCGGTTTCCGCGCTGATCCACGCGGCCACCATGGTGGCCGCCGGAGTTTACCTGCTGTGCCGGACCTTCTTCCTGCTTTCCGGCGCGCCGGGCCTGCTGGAAGGGATCTCTTTGATCGGGGGTTTCACCGCCCTGTTCGCGGCCAGCCTGGCTCTGGTGGAGAACGACATCAAGCGGATCCTGGCTTACTCCACGTTAAGTCAGCTCGGCATCATGGTAATGGCCTTAGGGTTAGGCGGCGTGACCGCCGGCATGTACCACCTGACCACCCACGCCTTCTTCAAGGCCCTCCTGTTCATGGGGGCCGGCTGCGTGATCCACGCCCTGCACACCAATGACATCCGGCAAATGGGGGATCTGCGCCGGGCGATGCCGGTCACCTTTTGGACTTTCGCGGCCGCCGGACTGGCCCTGTGCGGGATCTTTCCGTTCAGCGGCTTCTTCAGCAAGGATGAGATCCTGGCCCTGGCTTTCGATAAAAATCGGCTGCTGTGGGCGGTGGGCACGCTGACCGCCGGCATGACCGCTTTCTACATGGGCCGGCTGTTCTGCGTGGCCTTCCTGGGACAGCCCCGCTCCCATCGCCATCACGCCCACGAAGCGCCTCCGGTGATGACCCTGCCGCTGGTCCCGCTGGCGATCCTGTCGGCCATCGGCGGGTTCCTGGGAACCCCTCGCTACCTTCATCTGGAGGGGGCGCACGTGGAGTTCAGCATGACCGTGGCGGCTATTTCAACCCTCGCGGCGGCGGCCGGGCTGGCGCTGGCCTATGGAATTTACCTGAAAGGATTCCGGCCGGCCCGCTGGTTTCAGCAGCTTCTGGAGCCGCTCAAGGCCGTGCTGGTCCGGAAATTTTTCGTGGATGAGGGCTACGCCTGGATCAACCGGAACGTCCAGCAGCGGACCGCCGTCCTGCTGTCCCTCTTTGAGCGATATGTGATCATCGGGCTCTGGGTCAACGGGGTGGCCAAGACCACCGGCCTAACCGGCTCCCTCCTGCGCCGGGCCCAAACGGGCAAGGTCCAGAACTACGCGCTGGTCCTGGTGTCGGGGCTGGCCCTCTTGATCTACTGGAGTATGCAATAGGGAGCTGGTTAGATGAACCATCCTGTCAGCTGGATTCTGCTGCTGCCCTTCATCGGGGCAGTGACCTTGATCTTCATCCCCTCGGATCGAGTAGCTTGGATCCGCCGGATCTCTGCGCTCTTTAGCGGCATCCCTCTCCTGATCACTCTGGCCTTGGTGGTCCTGTACGACCGCGCTGCCGGCGGCTACCAGTGGGTCGACCGGATCCCCTGGATCCCGGGGATGGGGATCCAGTACCAGGTCGGGGTGGACGGGATCAATTTGACGCTGACCCTCCTGCACGCCCTGTGCAGTTTCACCGGCGTGCTGATCTCCTACCGGATCGCCGCCCGGGTCAAGGAGTATTACCTCTTTTACCTGCTCTTGATCGGCGGGGTCTACGGGGTGTTCGTTTCCCTGGACCTGTTCTTCTTCTACTTTTTCTACGAGATGGCGGTGATCCCGATGTTCCCCTTGATCGGGATCTGGGGCTCCGGCGAGAAGGTGTACGCCACGATGAAGCTCACCCTTTACCTGACCGCCGGCGCGGTGCTGGCCCTGGTGGGCCTGCTGGCGATGTACCTGGTTGCCGGAGTCCAGAGCTTCGACCTGATCTTCCTGGAGCGGTACCTGGTGCAGAACCCGATTCCCGGCGATCTTCAGCGGATACTGTTCCCGTTCCTGCTGATCGGGTTCGGGGTGATCGCCCCGATGTGGCCGCTCCATTCCTGGTCCCCGATCGGGCACGCGGCGGCCCCCTCGGCCGTCAGCATGCTGCACGCCGGGGTCCTCATGAAGCTGGGCTCCTACGCGATCCTCCGGATCGCGGTTCAGCTTCTGCCCCAGGGGGCCACCCTGTGGCTGCCCTGGGTGGCGGGGATTTCCATCATGAACATCCTCTACGGCGGGTTCGTGGCGATGGCCCAAAAAGACATCAAGTTCCTGATCGGCTACTCCTCCTCCAGCCACATGGGCTACGTCCTTCTGGGGATCGCCTGCTTGAATGAGGTGGGGCTGACCGGGGCGGTCCTGCTCATGTTCGCCCATGGGCTGATGACCGCCTTGGCCTTCGCCTCGGTCGGCCATGTGTACGACCAGACCCACACCCGGATCTACGCCGACTGGGGCGGCCTGGCCAAGCAGGTCCCCTTCATTGGAACCATCTTCGTCATGGCCGCCCTGGCCTCCACCGGTCTGCCCGGCTTCGCCAACTTTGTCGCGGAGCTGCTGGTCTTCTTCGGCGCCTGGGAAACCTATCGCTGGTCCGCGCTGGCGGCGGTGTTCGGGATCGTGATCACCGCTTTCTACATGCTCCGGGCGGTCCGGACCGGGTTCTTCGGCCCCTTAAACCCCCGCTGGGCCGGGCTGCAGGATGCCACCCTCTTTGAGCGGATCCCGTATCTGATTCTGGTGACCGCCCTGCTGATGGTCGGCTGCTGGCCCCGCCTGCTGACCGACCTGATCCGGATTTCCACCGGCTCGGTGCTCCATCACCTGCTTCCTCTTCAGATGATGGCCAAGGGATGAGCCCGCCTTCCGGCTGGCTTTTCCTACTTCCTGAGCTCTGGGTCACCGGGCTGTTCCTGGTCCTGCTTCTCTTGGATCTGCGCTGGCGCCGCCGCGAAAAATCTCCGCTGGGCGGCCTGACCCTGCTGGGGCTCTTGGCGGCGATCCCTCTTCTGGTGTGGCAGTCGACTCAGGGAACGCAGGAGGTTTTAAGCGGGATGTATCGGATCGACCCGCTGGGGCTTCTGTTCAAATGGATCTTTTTAGGCAGCGGGATCGGGGTCACCGTCATCACCCGGGAGCTGGAAGGCTCTTTCAAAGACCGGGGCGAATTTTACCTGTTGATCCTGGCCTCCCTGCTGGGGATGCTATTTACCGCCTCCGCCGGGAATTTCCTCATGCTGTTCGTCTCCCTGGAGCTGATCACCATCTCCTTCTACTGCCTGACCGCCTACATGAAGAGCGATCGGCATTCGCTGGAGGCCGGCATGAAATATCTGATCCTGGGCTCCGTCGCCTCCGGCTTCCTTCTCTACGGGATCGCCTTCATCTACGGCTCTACCGGATCGCTGGGCTTCACCGAGATCCGGGCGGCGATCCCCCCACATAGTCTCCCGCTCCCGCGGGGACTTCTGTTCGGGCTTCTCCTGGTTTTAGGCGGAATCCTGTTCAAGGCGGCCGCGGTCCCGTTCCACATCTGGGTGCCGGACGTCTATGAGGGGGCCCCGACGCCGGTGACCGCCTTTTTGTCGGTCGGCTCCAAGTCGGCCGGGTTCCTGGTGGCTTTAAGAGTCCTCTCCGAGCTGTTCCTGCCGGCTAGTCTCTTCTGGAGGGGAACGGTGGCGGTGCTGGCGGCCTTAACGATCCTTTATGGAAACTTAGGGGCGATCCCCCAAAAGAACATCAAGCGGCTGCTGGGTTACTCCTCGATCGGACATGCCGGCTACCTGCTGATCGGGCTGGCGGCCGCTTCTCCGCTGGGCAATGCCGCGGTCGGCTTTTACCTGCTGGGGTACCTGGCTACCAACCTGGCGGTCTTCCTGGTGGTGGCCGCCTTCTCCCGCCAGACCGGCTCGGATGAGATGAAGGATTACGCGGGGCTGGCCCGCCGCTCCCCGTTTCTAGCGGCGGCGATGTTCTTAGCCCTGCTGTCTTTGGCCGGTATTCCTCCGTTGGCCGGGTTCTTCGGGAAGTTTCTCCTGCTGATGAGCGCGGTGGCGGAAGGGTATCTTTGGCTGGCGGTGATCGGCGCTGCGGCGGTGGTGATCTCCCTCTATTACTATCTTCTGCTGGTCAAGACGATGTACGTGGACGTGCCGGTGGACTCTTCTCCCATCTATGTCAGCTGGCCGGTCCGGCTGGCCCTCATCGCCTGCTTAGCCGGCATGCTGGGCATCGGCATCTGGCAGGAACCCTTCCTGAACCTCTCCCTGGCCTCCGTCAAAGGCCTGTTTTAGGACCCGAGACGGACTTCAGCAGCAATCTCTTCTTAAATCGTTTCCCGACGGCCCACACCGATGACGACCACCGTCACGATCTGCTGGCGTATCTGATAGACGATCCGAAAACGCCTCGCCCGAAAGGAATAAAATCCTGCCAGCTCATCCCGCAATGGCTTACTGTTTCTGGGATCTTGGCAAATCTCAAGGAAGGCTTGGCGAATGTACCGCTTGATTTGAGCAGGGAATGTGCGCAAGGCTGCTTGGACCTTGGGAGTGATGACAAGCCTCCACTTCACCTCCGACCCCAGTCAATCTTCTCCAGGGGGATTCCCTTCCCGCCGCGGCGCAGGTGCTTCAGAGAAGCCCGTATCTGAGACATGAGGCCGGGATCTCTTTTGATGGCCAGCGTCTCCGCGATTGACTCCCACTCCTCGTAGGAAACCAGCACCGCCGCCGGCCTGCCCTTGGCGGTGATCACCAGTTCATCCCCCAGTTGATTCACGCGGCGCACCGCCTCCAAAGCGTGCGTCCGAAACTCTGTGACCGGCACCACATGGGTCAACGGCTTCATCTCTCTGTCCCTCCTAAAACAAGTGTAGCATAAAAATGAGCGCTTTGCAATGGCCGGTTATGCCGACTGTGCAGCCAGCCGGTTCTCCTTCTTGGCAAAGGCTTTAGGGAGGATCTTTGGAAAACTGCCGGTAGGAATATCGCTTTAGGCGGCGCAAAAAACCAAGATATTCCCGAAGCCGGGCGAGCCGATCGGCAATGACCTCCGGCTTAACCATGCCGCTGCCGCCGAAGAAGCTGGCGTTTTAGATAGGAGCGGCTGACTCGATAAAAAGGCTCCAGGTCCAGATAACGTTGGATGGTCCGGGCCTCAAAGGCGACACGGGCATTGTGATCCCGCTCGTAAAGCAACTGGCCCTCCCGGACTGCCTCATAGGCCAATGAAGGTGCCGCCTGATTCAGGAGAACCAGGTCCACTTCAGACCGACGGCAGGCGCGCATGACTTCTCCGAAGAGATCCATTTGAAGCTGAAAGAATCTATGGGGCTTGACGCGGACTTCATCCGCCAAGATGGCAATGTCAAAGTCACTTAAAGGGCCGGCTTTCCCGGTCGCTTTAGAGCCGAAAAGATAGACCGCTAGGATCTCCGGGCGCGAATGGCCTAAGGCCTGTAGCGACGTTCGAATGGGGATTGCCTTTCCGTTTCCTGATCGTGGCATATCTTAGAGGTAGTATGCCACGTCGGATTGTTAAGGCGCGGAGGCCGGAGCCAGGCCGAAGTTGGAGGAGACCAGCTCCGCCACGCGGTTGAGTTCTGTCTGGGTTAAATCCGGGGTGGCGCTGGCGGCGGCGAATTCGGTGAGGAGTTTTTCGCTGTAGAGGTTGGGAAACACGGAAGACACAGAAGATTCCGAGAGAATGAACTTCAAGGCCGCCTGCCCGATCGTACGCCCCTTCCCTTCCGTCAGGAACCGGAGCTGATCTATCTTCTTCAATCCCTCCTCCTGCCACTGGCGCTTGCGCTCATCGGTGGAGACCCGGTGGTATCGGTGGTCCGACTCGGTGAAGACCGTTTCCGGGGTGACCGTTCCGTCCAGGAGCCCGGAGGCGTGCGGCACCCGGACTAGGACCGGAGCGCCGGCCTTGCGGGCCACCGGGAAGATTGCCTCCCCCAGCATCTGCTCCAGCAGGTTGTAGATGATCTGGACCGAATCGACGTGACGCTCTTCGAGGGCGGCTTTCCCCTCCTCAATCTGCCGGGCGTTGATGGCCGGCCCTAAAGCCACCCCGAACGATTTGATCTTCCCCTCTTTCTTAAAGCGCTCCAGCGTCTCGAAGGTGTCCTCCCGCCGGATCACATCGATCCGGGGATTGTGGAGCTGGTACAGGTCGATCCGGTCGGTCTGAAGCCGCTTCAAGGACCCCTCCAGCGCGAACTCCAGGTAGGCCGGAGAGAAATCCTGCGGCAGCTCCTCCTGACCCCGCCGGCTGGTGTGATGGTAGAAGTCGTAGCCAACCTTGGTGGCGATCAGAATTTTATCCCGCCGGTCCCCGAGCGCTTTGGCCAGGATCGTTTCGCCGAGCCCGTTGCCGTAGGTGTCGGCGGTGTCAAAGAAGGTGATCCCCAAGTCGAAGGCTTTGCGCAGCAGCGAGAGCCCGACCGATTCCTCCTTGACGCCCCACCAGGTGGTAGAGACGGTCCAGACCCCGAACCCGATCTCGGAAACCTTAAGACCGGTTTTACCTAATTCTCGATATCTCATGTAATCGCCTTGTCATTCCCGCGAAACTTGTCCTCGACTGTCCCCCTGAAAAGGGGGATCGAGGGCGAGGATGACGTTCCGTAGACCGCTTCCCAACTGCCGCGGGTCTGGTTGCCGTGAACCTGGCACTTGTGGGGAAACTTGAGTTTGCACTCGGTGACCGGCTTGCGCAGCTCCGGCTGCATCAGCTCATGGATGTCCAGCTTCATGGCGTCACGGGAGTAGGCGGCAATGTCCAGGATGTCGGTGTCCATCCGGATCGCGTCCTCCGGGCAGGCCTCGACACAGTAGCCGCAGTAGACGCAGACCCCCAGGTCGATGTCGAACCGGACCGGGTATTTCTCCACGTTCGGGTCCGGGTGCTCGCCGGCGACGATGGTGATGCACTTGGCCGGACAGACCGTCTCGCAGAGCATGCAGCCGACACACCGGGGCGTCCCCTCTTCCCGAACGGTCAGCCGGTGGCGGCTGCGGAACCGGGGAGCCAGCGGGCGCGGCTGCTCCGGATATTGAAAGGTGACCGCCGCCGAGATTTCCTTGAACAGGCCGAACCGATGGGCGGTGTGCAGGCCTAAGTTCCGGAAGAAATGCCAGGAGGTAATGGCCACCCCCCGGATGATCTCCGGCAGGTAGATCCGCTCCCAGAAATTAAGCTCCCGTTTTCTCTGCATCGTCAAAAGGGGTCAGGCACTTTCTGACA
>CAYJTC010000073.1:0-7874 GCA_964372955.1 uncultured Planctomycetia bacterium
CCGTGACCCCGTCCTTACCAAGGACGTGCTCTACCGACTGAGCTACTCCAGCAAAGAACTCTGCTGGATGCAAATAGGGGAAGTCCCCTCCGGATAGGGAGGTACAAAATTCTTTATTTTAAGCAGGCAGGCCGGAAAGTCAAGGGAAATATTACAGTCGTGTTACGAGACAAGAAAAAACGAGCGGGCGACGGGAATCGAACCCGTAACTCCTCCTTGGAAGGGAGGGATTTGACCATTAAACTACGCCCGCAAGAACCATTGGCGCTGGAGGGTCCTCAACCAGCCATAGAGATGACCGGTCATGTCGCCCAGGTAGATCCAGCCAACCAGCGCCGCCAGCCACCAGAGAACTCCCCCAGTCCTGCCCAACAGCCACAGATAAAGAAAAACCAGGAGATAATGATCCACTCCCCACGGCAGAAAACTGGTCGGCTCCACCCAGCCCATCCAGGGACCGACCAGCCGCGCGAGGGTGTAGATCGCCGCGCAGAGAAGGGGCCTCTGGGTCCATCGGAACAGCAGGACCGCCCCCAGCAGCAGATATGCGCCCGCGTAGGCCATTGTCTTTCAATTACCCAGTTTAAAATTACCCAATCACGAGTCATGCAATCTGAGCCGTTCACCCTGAGCCTGTCGAAGGGTGAAGAGGCATTTCGTGCTTCGACCCTTCGACTTTGCTCAGGATCAGCACGAACGGTTTTGCATGAGTCGTGACCCAATCCTAAAATTTCTTATGGTGGGCAGGAGAGGATTCGAACCTCTGTAGGCCTCTCGACCATCAGGTTTACAGCCTGACCCCTTTAGCCACTTGGGTACCTGCCCAATGAAGTTGCCTATTGTACGAAGAGAAATAATGCAAGACAAGCTGGCGAGAGGAGTCGAACCTCCAACCCGCGGTTTACAAAACCGCTGCGCTGCCGTTGCGCCACGCCAGCAAAGAATTATCGTGCTCCGGCTTTCTTGAACGCGGCCGGGAGGGCGCCCAACAGATCGGAGGCGAGGAGCCCCACCTGCCCGACCTGACGGGCGGCCAGGTCTCCGGCCAGACCATGCAGGTAAACGGCTGCCCGGGCTGCCTCAAACGGATCGATCCCCTGCCCGATCAAGGCGGCGATCATTCCGGTCAACAGATCCCCCGCCCCGCCGCTGGCCATCCCCGGGTTTCCGGTGGTATTGACGTGAACCTTTCCGGCCGGCGAAGCGGTCACCGTCCGATGGCCTTTGAGGACCACGACGGCTTTAAGCTCCCGGGCCGCTTCCCGGGCGATCTGAAGGCGATTCCGCTGGACCTCCTCCGCGGAGATGGCCAGGAGGCGCCCCATCTCACCCGGATGGGGGGTCATCACCAAAGATCCTTTGGCTTGAGCCAACTGTTTCCGGGCCGCTCCGGAAAAAGCGTTGATCCCGTCGGCATCCAGGACAACCGGCAGGTCGGTTGATGCGACCAACCGCCGGATCGCTTTCACCGCGGCCGGATCCTGTGAAAGGCCCGGCCCCACTGCCAGCACATCGGCCTTCGCCAAGAGCGGGGCTAAGCCTTTCAAGGAATGCAGCGTAAGCGTGCCGCCCGGGCCTTCCGGCAGCGGATGCACCATCGCCTCGTTGAGCTTGGAAGCCGTGATAAAGTAGATGGATTCCGGAACCGCCAATGTCACCAGGCCCGCTCCAGCCCGCAGAGCCCCCCACGCGGTCAGGACCGGAGCCCCCGTCAGGCCGATTGAGCCGGCCACCACCAGAACGTGCCCATAATCCCCCTTATGGGTGTCGGCCTGGCGCCTTAAAAAACCAAAGGGGTCAGACCCCTTTTCTCGAAATCTCTTTTTCACAGGGGTCTGACCCCTTTAGAGACCACCACCGCGGAAGCGACCGCGTATTCCGGAGTGTGGGTGAGTGAAAGATGGACCTCCATCTTCTTCCAGCGGCGCATCGTGCCCCGGAAGATCACCCGGGGCTGACCCCCCTTGGAATGGGTGATCTCCAGATCTTTCCATTTCAGGCCCAGCCCCTTGGGAGCTCCCAGCGCCTTGACCACCGCTTCCTTGGCGGCGAACCGGGCGGCCAGATGCTGAATCATCACCTTGCGGGCCTTGGCGTAGCTCAATTCGCCCGGCGTAAAGAGCCGTTGGAGGAATCGCCGGCCGGACCGCTGAACCGTCTTCTGAAAACGGGGGACGGCCACCAGATCCACTCCAGTTCCGACGATCTTCACCCCGCCCCACCGCGCGCCAACCGCGTCATCTCCTGGACCGCCCGATAAAGACCAACCTCGAGGGCCCGGGCCACGATCGAGAATCCGATGTTGACCTCCTCTACTTCTGAAATCGCGACTACCTTTCCGATGTTCCGGTAATCCAACCCATGCCCGGCTGCCACCCGAAGCCCCTGTGATTTCGCCAGCAGGACCGCCTTCCTTAAAGAGGAAAGGGCCCTCTGCCGCGCGCCGCCGGCGGCCCCCGCGTACCGGCCGGTGTGAAACTCCACCCTCGGAACTCCCAAGCGGACGGCCCGCTCCACCTGATCTGGACTGGGATCGATGAAGAGACTCACCTGGATCCCGGCCTGTTGGAGCCGGCGGATCGCCTCCGTCAGCCGGGCCCGGTTCTTCCAAAGATCCAGCCCCCCTTCGGTGGTCAATTCTTTCCGGCGCTCCGGAACGAGGGTCGCTTGGACCGGCTCAAGACGGCAGGCGATCCGAACAATCTCCGGGTCGGTCGCCATCTCCAGATTCAGAGGGCGGCGTAAAACCCGCTTAAGCTCAAACAGATCCTGGTCCTGGATATGCCGCCGGTCCTCGCGAAGATGGCAGACAATTCCATCACAGCCGGCTCGCTGGGCCTCCAGGGCCGCCCAGACCGGGCTGGGCAGACACCCCGCCCGCGCCTGGCGGAGGGTAGCCACATGATCCACATTCACCCCGAGCCGGGCCACCCCACCACCTCCGTTTTTGCCACCGGCAACGACGAGCGGCCACGTTGGTTCCACATCCGGTACCGCTCGTCGAGGCGACGGAGCGTCGCTTTTAGCACTTTCAGAACGTCGCCTAGCGGAGGTGGTGGGGCCACCCCACCACCTCCGTTCGTCCCACCATCCTTCGTTCAATGGCCTGCGGGTGGGACCTTCTGCCGCAGGCAGACCAGCCGATGACAATCTGCGTCCGCCCCGTCTCAGTCATCGGCTGAAACGTTTAGAAATGCAGCATCTGACGGACCGCGATCCAGGTCCCGATCGCAAGCCCGAGGGTGATCCATTTCAGCCAAGTCTGACGACTCACCGGTTCTTCCCTTTCGTCCCGTAAAGGGCCTTGGCCAGATGCTCCCGGCCCACCTCCCGGATCAACCGCCCTTTTTCCGCCATCGAGATCACCCCGGTCTCTTCCGAAACCACGATCATCAGCGCGTCGGTCTCCTCGCTTAAACCCAGCGCAGCCCGATGCCGGGTCCCCAGCGTCTTGGAAAGCTGGGGATTGTCGCTGAGCGGAAACAGGCAGGCGGCCGCCACCAGTCGGCGGCGGGAGATGATCACCCCACCATCATGGAGGGGGGCGCCGGTCATGAAGATCGACTGGAGCAGCTCGCTGGAGATCGCCGCCTCCAGCGACACCCCGCTTTCCGCGTAGGTCTGAAGGCTGGTCTGTCGTTCCACGGCGATGATCGCCCCGATCTTGCGGCGAGAGAGAGCCAGGATCCCTTTCGTAATCTCCTCCACCACCTCTTCGTAGCGGGGTCCATAGCGGAACAACGCCTCACCGCCGATCCGGGCCAAGCCCCGACGCAGCTCCGGATGGAAGATGACAATGAAAGCGACCGCCACCACCGCCACAATCTTGGCGAAGAGCCAGGCGATCACCTCCAGATGAAGCAGGCCAGCCACCAGGAAGACCAGGAGCAGGACCACCACTCCGCGCAGAACCTGGACGGCGACGGTCCCCTGGATGAAGACCAGAAACCAGTAGTAGAAGATCCAAAGGATCCCGATCTCCAGAAGGGCCCGAAACAGATCCGCGAGGGTCTGAAAGAAGGGGCTCATGAAGAACGCACCGCCTGAGCCACAAGAGCCGCCTGCCTCATCGCCGCCACATCATGCACCCGGACGATATCAGCCCCGCCGGCCACCGAAAGGGCCACTGCCGCCGCGGTTCCGATGAGACGATCTTCGGGCGGGGCGCCGTTCAATGCCAGCCCGATGAACGATTTACGGGAAGGACCCACCACCACTGGAAATCCCAGCGCTTTGAGGGCGGGCAGGTTTTTAAGGAGGAGCCAGTTGTCTTCCGGCCGCTTCCCAAATCCTAAGCCCGGATCGATGAGGATTTTATCCCGCGGAATCCCGGCCGCCAGCGCTTTTCGAATCGAGCCCTTCAGCTCCGAGATCACCTCGGAAACCACCCGCCGGTAGCGGGGACAGCGCTGCATGGTCCGGGGGGTGCCCCGCAGGTGCATCAGGATCACCGGCACCCCGGCCTGGGCCACCACCTCCGGCATCCGGGGATCTTTGAGGGCCGTGATGTCATTCACCAGGCCGGCCCCCGCTTGGAGGGCTGCCTCGGCCACCGCCGCCTTGCGGGTATCGATCGAGAAAGGGATTCGCAGTTTACCGGCCAGCCGCTCCAGAACCGGTAGGACCCGCCGCAGCTCTTCACGGGCCGAAACCGGCCGGGCCCCGGGCCGGGTGGATTCCCCTCCCACGTCGATCAGATCCGCCCCTTCTTTCTGCATCTGAAGGGCCCGGGCCAGAGCACGACGCGGATCGGAGTAAAGGCCCCCGTCGCTGAAAGAATCGGGGGTTACATTGAGGATCCCCATCATAAGGGGCCGCCCCCCCCAATCAGGCAGGAAGCTGCTGATTGGCGGCGGGTCCTTCAGCGGACTCTTCGGGAGGCTGATCCGCCATGACGATCCGTTTGGCTTCATCTCCATCCAGAACTTCCTTTTCAAGAAGCGTGTCGGATAGCCTTTTCAGCCGGTCCTTGTGTTGAGTCAGGAGATCCCGGGCCCGCCGATGGGCCTCCTCCACGATTCGATGGACCTCCTGATCGATCAGCACGGCGGTCTGGTCTGAATAGTTCCTCTCCTCGACGATATCCCGGCCCAAAAAGACCATCCCCTCCCGACGGCCGTAGGTCAAGGAGCCTAGCTTATCGCTCATGCCGTATTCACAGACCATCCGGCGGGCGATCTCGGTGGCGATCTCCAAATCATTCTGGGCCCCTGTGGTGATCTCGCCGAAAGTCAGCTCCTCGGCCGACCGGCCGCCCAGGAGAACCGCCAGTTTCCCCATCAGTTCGGTGCGGGTCATGATGTACCGATCCTCCAGCGGCAGCTGCATCGTGTAGCCCAGCGCCGCCGTGCCTCGCGGGATGATGGAAACCTTGTGCACCGGATCGGAGCCGGGGATCATCATCGAGGCCAGCGCGTGGCCCGCCTCATGGCAGGCCACCACCTTCTTCTCGTAGGGAGAGATCACCCGGGACTTCCGCTCAGGGCCGGCCATCACCCGCTCGATCGCCGCCTCCATCTCCGTCATCCCAACCTCATTCTTCTCGCGGCGGGCCGCCAGAAGAGCCGCTTCATTGGCCAGGTTCGCCAGGTCCGCCCCGGAGAAACCGGGCGTTTGGCGGGCAATCGATTTTAAATCCACCTCCTTGGCCAGTTTGATCTTCCGGATATGCACCCGGAGGATCTCCTCCCGTCCCCGAAGATCGGGCCGATCAATGACGACCTGCCGATCGAATCGCCCGGGGCGCAGAAGCGCCGGGTCCAGGACGTCCGGTCGGTTAGTGGCGGCCACCAGGATCACTCCCTCCTGGGTGTTGAAGCCGTCCATCTCCACCAGCAGGGCATTCAAGGTCTGCTCCCGTTCATCGTGCCCGCCGCCGATTCCGGCGAACCGCTGGCGGCCGACCGCGTCGATCTCATCGATAAAGATGATGCAGCCGCGCCCGGAAGCCTTGGCCGACCGCTTGGCCTGATCGAACAGGTCCCGCACCCGGGAAGCCCCGACCCCAACGAACATCTCCACGAAATCGGATCCGCTGATCGAAAAGAACGGAACGCCGGCCTCGCCCGCGACTGCCCTTGCCATTAAAGTTTTTCCACAGCCCGGTGGACCTAACAGCAAGACTCCTTTCGGGATCTTGCCGCCCAGCCGCTGGAACTTCTTCGGATCCTTGAGGAACTCGATCACCTCCTGAAGCTCCTCCTTGGCCTCGTCCACCCCGGCCACATCGCTGAAGGTAATCCGCTGGGCTTCCTCCGGCAGAACCTGCCGGGCTCGGCTCTTTCCAAAGGACAAAAGCCTCCCCCCACCCTGTTGGCCGCGGAACATCAGCATCCAGATCAACGCCAAGAAGAGGAAGGGCCCCAGCAGGTTAAAGAGAAAATTAAGCCAAAAGGAGGCGCGGGGTATCTCTACCCGGAAATCGGGCACTCGCTCCCTCACTTTACGAATCAGCTCTGTGTCCTGGGTCGGGTCCGGGATCGCCACCCGGAAAGGCCGCCCCTGCACCAATTGGCCGCGGATCTCATTGCCAATCAGCACGGCGGAGCGGATCTTGGGATCGGAGTCCTTTTCCGAGGAGAGCCATCGGAAGAATTCGCTGTAGGAAATCTCCTGAGGCAGGCCTTCTGGGGTGATGCCGTTCAAACGGAAGAGGTAAAAGAGGGTGAAACCCAGCATCCCCCAGACCAGCCAGCGCAGCCAGGGATAAGGCGGCCGCGCCGACGGTGGAGCTGAGCCGGCACTGGCCTTCTTTTCCAAATGGGTTCCACTCGTCGCCATCTTCTCAAAACCTCCCTTATAGTCTACCAGATGATCGGCGCAGTGTCAGCCATCGCCCTTTCGGCTGTTCCGCGCGCAGACCGTGCGGAAAGTCCAGATCCGAGACCTTCGCGCCGCAAAGCAAGGCATCCAGCCTTTCCCAATGCCGGGCGGAGAAGCCGTCCCGGTTTCCCAGAAGCCTTTCCACGGAAAACCGAAGAACCGCCTTGCGGAGGGTCGCCGGAGCTCGGGCGAGGCCACGGTCAATCCGGATCCGCCCTTTGCCGGAGCGCGCCCTCCGGCGAAAATCCCGCCTGGCCTGCTGTTCCAGCCAACCGAAATCTTCCCGAATGATGCCGGCCAGCCGGCTCAAATGAGCCTGGATCTGGGGATTGTACTGCCGCTCCAGCAGTGGAATCAGCTGGCGGCGGATCCGATTTCTTAAGAAACGGGGAGAATCGTTGCTGCGATCCTTCAGCGGCCGGACCGGATGGCTTCTCAGAATCTCCTGAAGTTCTGCCCGGGAACAATCAATCAGGGGCCGGATCACCCAAAGCTTTTCCCCTCGTGGGCCCCCGACCCGCATCTCTCGGACCGGAGGGATGCCCGCTAAGCCCGCGGTGCCGGTTCCCCGCAGCAGCCAGATCAGCACCGTTTCCGCCTGGTCGTCCCGGGTATGGCCTAATGCGATCCGGCGGCTTCTGGTCCGGATGGCCAAGCCGGCCAGCGTTTCGTAGCGGGCCTTGCGGGCCGCCGCTTCCAACGACTCCCCTCCTGACTTTCGGACTTTCCGTCGAAGCAGGTGGACCGGAACACCCCAGAGCCGCCCGAGTCTCTTGACGAAGGCCGCCTCCCGGCGGGCTGCGCCCGGCCGAAGCCCATGATCCAGGTAGGCCGCCCGAAGTTTCAGCTTCAACCCGTTCCGAAGTGCAACCAAAGCAGCCAGCAGAGCCACGGAATCAGGCCCTCCCGAAACTCCGATGAGCACCGAGTCTCCCCGACGGAGCATCCGATATTTGTCGATGGTTGCCCGAATCTTTTCCAGAACCATTTCCCGGCCTCTTCCCTGTTTCCCCTGTCTCCCCTGTCTTCCCTGTCTTCCCTGTTTCCCCTGT
>CAYJTC010000074.1:0-7805 GCA_964372955.1 uncultured Planctomycetia bacterium
GCGAACCGGGGTCCAGGTGTCATGGAAGGCGTACAGCGTGTTGGCCAGCACCTTCGCGGCGCACATCGCTCCCAACCCCAGCGCGTACCACCGGATCGCGGCCACCGTCAGCTCGGTCGATTCGGCCGAGAAGGCGCCCCGCTCCAGCAGGGTCTGGATGATCGGCCGGCCCAGCGCGATCAGCCCCACCGAGGAGGGGATCGCGATGAACAATGAGGAACGCAGGGCCCATAAGCAGGCGCGCCGGACCTCCGGGATCTGCTCGGCCGCCACGTGAGAGGCCATTGCCGGCAGGGCCGCCTGCGCCGCGGAGATCCCAAAGAGCGCCAGTGGCAGATGGAGGAACCGATGAGCGAAATAGAGGGCGGCGATCCCGCCGGAGCCGACTAGGGAACTGAAGGAGGCGAACAGGGTGTCGACCAGAGCCCCCATCTGATAGACTCCGGTTCCGAACAGCCGCGGCAGGAGAAACTGCCGGATCTGGGCCACTCCGGGATGGTGGGCCCGCTTGAATCCCAGCGGGACTCCGCAGCGGCGCACTCCAGGCCACTGGACCGCCAGCTGAAGAATCCCCCCTGCAATCACCCCCCAGGCCAATCCCAGGGCGTTAGGCCGATGGAGGAAGATCCCGCCGATCATGCATAGGTTCAGCAGGACCGGCCCCAAAGCCGGCAAGGCGAATTGGTGCCGGCTGTTGAGAAGGGCCATGAAAAAGGCGGCCGCCCCGACCAACCCGATGAAGGGAAACAGGATTCGGGTCAGCTGGACCGTCCGCTCCAGGAGAGCCGGGTCTCCCCGGAATCCGGGAGCGACCATCTTGACCAGCCAGGGGGCGGCCCAGACGCCGGCCGCGCACAGGAGGGAAAACCCGACGAGCGTACGGATCCAGACCGCCTGGGCAAGTCGCCTCCAGGAATCCTCCCCTTCCAGCGTCCGGATCCGGCTGAAGACTGGGACCAGAGCGGTGTTGGCCGCCCCTTCTCCCACCAAATCCCGGAACAGGTTCGGAATCCGGAACGCCACCACGAAGGCCTGGGCCGCCGACGAGGTGCCGTAAAAGGCGGCGATCAGAAAGTCCCGCAGGAATCCCAGAACGCGGCTGACCGCGGTGAACCCCCCCATGACTCCCGCGGCTTGCAAAAGCGGTTTGTTTGTGCTACCTTGCATCGCCATGCCGATTCTTCATTCAGCTGAAAAAAGGATGCGGGCCGACCGGAAGCGCCAGATCCGGAACCTAAAGATCCAGTCGGAGCTTAAGACCTTGACGCGGAAATTCCTCCAGCATCTGCAGGCCAAGGAGGTTGAACCGGCCCGGGCTTCCCTGGCCCTCCTGACCAAGCGGATTGATCAGGCCCAGACGAAAAAAATCATGCACCGGAACACCGCTTCCCGGAGAAAAGGCCGGCTGGCTCATCGCTTCGCCCGGCTTTCCTCTCCTCGCTAAACTCCCAAACGCAAAATTAATTGATCCGCCAGAAGCTCCGGATGAGGGTGCCCCAACTTTAAATCGACATCGGCCTTCAGCGCTTCTTCCATGGCGGCCCGAAGCTGCTCCGGAGACCAACGCAGAAGACGTCGGAGCGCCGCCTGCCGTTGGGGGGAGATCCATCCGGACTGGACATCCCCCTGCCGGCTCTTCCAGGCCAACCGGTAATACCATCCCAGCGCCCCGACCATCTGCTCCACGGCGATCTGGCCCTCGGCGATCGCCTGCCGCAGTCGATTCAGGGCCTGCTGCAAATCCCCGGCCGCGGCCCGATCCAGAATCTCAAAGGCGGTCTCCCGCATAGAAGGGGGAATCAGGGCTTCCACGTCGGCCCGGGTGATCCGACCGGAATCTCCGGCCAGCAGGGCTAGACTTTCCACCGCCATGGCCAGCGGCTGAAGGGAGCTTCCCAGGCGGGCGATGAGCCCGTCGGCCGCTTCCGGATCGATCTGAACCCCGGCCTCCTTCGCCCGCAGGAACAGCCACTCCTTGAGCGGGCTTCCCTTCAAGGGCTGGCATAAGACCAGCCGGGCCGACGCGGGAAGCGGTCCCTCCAGCCGCTCGGCGCAGAGAATCAGGCAGGCCTTCGGGTTGGGGCGGCGCAGATACTCCGAGAGCCAGGAGAGGTCTTCCATCTTGAGGGCGCCGAAACCCCCAACCACCACGAGGCGCAGCGGAGATCCAAAAGGAAGGGTCCGGAGCGTTTCCAGGATGGCCCGGGGATCGTCCGGCGGCTCCGAGAAAAAAGTCCCGTCCATCTCTTCGAAGCCGGGAGCCAGGCATTGGACTTTCAGGCGTTCGATTTCCTGGTCCCGAAGCCATTTTTCCGACCCGACGCACAGCAGGACCGGCGGCGGGTGGCTTCGGCCAGAGGAAGCCTCACCACCAGCCCCTCCTGGCTGGCTACCAGTCTTCAACAACCCGCTCCACCACCCGGCGGGAAAAATCGGTGATCATCTTATCCACCGCCGCCGACTCGCTGGTCGCGGAGGGGCCGGTCACAAAGTAGGTGGTGTCCCCCACCAGGTTCTCCTCATTGAAGACCGGCCTGCCTTCCCGATCCCGGAGATTGATCCGGGCGGCCAAATTCAGGCGGTACTCCTCCACCGCGTTGTCCTCCAGCTGCCGGACCGGCTGGCGGTAAAAATCAATCAGGGCCCCTCTCAAGATCAGATCCGCCTGCTCTGGCTTCGTGGTGATCCGCAGATTCCCATCAAACTGGAACTCGTTGATCAAGCCGCGGGTCACCTTCTCCTCCAGCTCCGGGAGGTTGGTCTGGAATCCCCGGTACTCACTGACCTCCTCGGTGATCGGGATCTTGTTCTCGAACGGCTCGACATAAAGGGTTCGATAAGCGGCCGGAAGCAGCCGGGAGGCGGAATAGCCGCAGGCGGATAAAAACAGTAATAAGCTGATAGTGAATAGTGAATCGTGAATCGTGAATCGTGAACGCCTTTGCGCGAATTGCTGCCTCACGCTACCCTCCACTCTTCTCCAGTTCGGCGACCTTGGCCACGGCCCCGGGCGCCTCCGCCGAGTCGGGATACTCTTTGACCAGCCGCTGGTAGTACAGCAGGGCGCTGTTGGGCTTGCCCTGTATTTCATAGAACCGGGCGATCTGAAGAAGCCGCTGGGCCTTGAATTCCCGCAGGTTGCGCAGACTCTCCTGGGCCTCGGGGATCAGGTCGCTCTCCGGGTGAGTGGCGATGAAATTCTCGTACCACTGGATCGCCTCATCGGTGGCCGACTGGTCGTAGCTGGGCTTCAGGGAAAGCTGGTACGCGCAAAAGGCGACGTTGTATTTGGCCTGCTCAACCCAGGGAGAGGTCGGGTATTCATCCGCCACTCGCTGGAAGGCCCGACTGGCCTCTTCGTACCGCTTTTGTTTCCGGTAGGATTCTCCCAGCCGGTACTGAGCCCGGGCCCCATATTCCCCGTAGGGGGCGTTATCCACCACGTGCTGATAAACCTCGATCGCCTTATCCAGCGCGGGCAGGCTGACCGGTCCGATCAGTCTCAGGCGCTTGCCGGAGGCGAAGGCCTCGGCGATGGCAAACTCCCGCTCGATGGCATCCTTGAACCGGGCGGAAAAGGGATAGATCTCCACCAGCTTCTTATAGGCGGCGAAGGCCTCTCCCAGCCGGTCGATCAGCTCGTAGGAGACTCCCGCCAGGTACTGCGCCTCGGGGGCCAGCTCGGAACGGGGATACGCTTTCACCAGCCGGATGCATTCTTTCGCGGCCCGCTCGTAGTTCCTCTGTTCGAAGAAATGGATCGCCCAGTCCAGTTGGGCCCGGGGGGTGTCCTTGGCGGCGTACTTGGGGTTCACCCAACGGCGTGTCTGCGGGGTCCAGACCCAGGCCGCTTGCGCCTCCGAGGCAAACAGCGCCCCCAGCAGAAAAGCGGTGATGAGAGCCTTCCTTTTCATTCGGATCTTCCGAGGCCTGCGCCTAAACGGAAGGAATCGCGTGCTCCACGAAAGCGGCCATCGCTTCCCGGTCCTCCGGGCTGATCTCCAGGAACTGGAGGCCGCACTCATGGAACATCTCAGACCGCCCCTGCCGGGTCCAGACCACCCGGGCCGTCGCGCGGATCGGTTTGAGCGAAGCCGGCAAGGACAGCAGAAGAACCAGCCGCGTCTCCACCGGAAGGAAGGCGGGAACCCTCACGCGCGCTCCGGCCGCCGACAGATCCTTGCACAAGGATCCGACAAAGCGCTCTTGCGGCTTGAGCACCGATCGATACTGAATGGGTGTCGAACAGGCGCGGCGCGAGAACCGCCGCCGCTCGGCCCAAGATTCTGTTTCCATGGCAATCCATTTTACACCACCGCCCTTCCCATCCATACACTTGATTTTTACCAACTCCAGGATGCGCCGGGCAGGGCCGCCAGCCAGGTGACCAGCCAAGTCAAACCCTGGGCCAGCGCGGCGAACCCGGAGGCTCCGGCCAAGGCCCACAGAGGGCTCCACCAGGCCGCCGCATAGAAGAGGAAGCCGGCCGCGATCAACAGGGAGGCCCAGGGCACCACCAGCAGATTGGCCGCCAGCGCGATCGGGGTCACCATCTGGAAATGCCAGGCCGCCACCGGCGCGACCGCCGCCCAGGCCCCGCAGGAGGCGGCCAGCCCCTGCCCCAGCCACCGGGGCATTCCACTGCGCTCCTTGATCCACCGGTCCAGCCAGGGTGTCAGAATCAGGAGGCCTCCCATCGCCGCGAAGGAAAGCTGAAAGCTCACGTCGGCCAGGGCCCGGGGATCCGCCGCTAAAAGGATCAGGCCGGCCAGTCCCAGGGCGTTGAGCGCGGAGAATTCCCGGCCAGAGATCCGAGCCAGGCAAAAAAGGATCCCCATCCAGGTCGCCCGCAGGATCGGCGGAGCGGCCCCAGTCAAGGTGCAGTAACCTGCCAAGCTACCACCGGCCAGAAGGTACCGGGCGGTTCGAGAGATCGGGACCGCCGAAAGTCCGATGAAGACGATCGCTCCGATCAGGGTCACGTGCAGTCCGGAAACGACCAGCACATGGATCGTGCCGGTTCGGCGGAACGCCTCCATCAGCGGCCTCGGGATCCTTTGCTGCTCACCCAACAGGAGCCCCTCGAGGTAAGCGACCTCCACCGGGCCCAGGAGAGATCTCCCCAGCTCCCGGAGCCGCCCCCGGACCTGCGCCACCCAGCGCCGGTACCGGGCCCAGGGCGTCGGGGAAGCATCGACCTTCTCCACACCGGCCGGATCCGAGACTACCAGCCGGCCCGCCGCTCCTTTCACCCAGAGCCGGCGCTCCTTCTGCGTCAAGCCCCGGATCTCTCCGGTCAGCCGCAGGCGCTCTCCGTATTCCGGCCCCCTCACCGCTGGGAACCGGACCAGGAGCCGCCCGGAAACAGGAACCGATCGATTTCCCTGCTGGATCCGGGCCAGCTTCAGCCAACCCTGCAGGCGGGCCGGCCCGACCGGCGGGTAGAACCAGTCCACATCGCTGACCACCCTTCCCTCACAGGTGATCGGCTGCGGGGTCTCTGTCAGCGCCCAAGAGACAGAGCTGAAGGGGATCTGCGCATCTCCCTGAGCCCGAAGAGCTCCCAGGGCCACGGTGAGCACCCAGAGCGTGAGGTTCGCCGCAGCCAGCCGACCCCTGACCCCCCACAACCCAATCGCCGCGATGAGAAGAAAGCCCCCAACCAGTGGGGGCGACGGTTTGAGCCACCAGGCCAGCCCAATCCCGAAACCAAAAGCAGCGGCAACAAATGCCAGCGGTGAGCGCACGGCCGCTAGGACCGCTGCGCGTGAAACCCGATCCGCCTGGAAGGCGGCGGTTCGGGCGGCTCCATCAATTTCCGAATCGCATCGAAAACCACCCTGAATCGAGCGTCATATTTCCTCTCGAGGGCTTCCAGTTTCTCAGCAAGGTCCCTGTGACTGGCCAGGATCTTCCGAAGCTTTACGAAGGCGCGCATGATGGCGACGTTAACCTGGATTGCCCGCTCACTCCTGAGTACGCTGGAAAGCATGGCCACTCCTTGTTCGGTGAAAGCATAAGGAAGGTATTTTCGATGTTTTCCGCGGCCTCGCTCTTTTAAGATCGCAATTTGCGATCTTAAAGACACGGCCTCTTCCGGAGTCAATCGGAACATGAAATCGGATGGAAACCGTTTAATATTCCTCTTAATCTCACGAGTCATGCAATCTGAGCCGTTCACCCTGAGCCTGTCGAAGGGTGAAGAGGCATTTCGTGCTTCGACCCTTCGACTTTGCTCAGGATCAGCACGAACGGTTTTGCATGACTCGTGTTAATCTGTTCATTGAGCCGGAAGGTGGGAACTCCGTAAAGCTCTGCCAGGTCACTGTCCAACATGACCTTGTGCCCACGGATAAGCAAAATCCGGCGTTCAACTCGTTCAACAATCAGTCCCTTGTCCAAGATCACAGACTTTGTTTTCAAGCTCTGCTCCTTTCACTAATCGAACTGGACTGAGGTCCTCATCCGATCCAGCGCCTTCTTGTTTATCCCCTTGACCCGCTTAAGGTCCGTCAGCGTCAGGAAGCGGCCGTGGAGTTTCCGGTCCTCCAGGATCCGCCGGGCCAGCACCGGCCCGATCCCCGGCAGGGCGGTTAGCTCAGTGATGCCGGCGGAATTGACCCGCACCTGAAGCCGGAGCGGTTCAACGATCGGCGGGTTCATCCGGGGCACCGCCCCGCGCCAGCTTAAGATCCCCATCCCCAGCAGGGACACGCCGGCGATAAACAGCAGAGCCATCCTCTCCTGCCGGGTGAACAGCCCCTCAAAGAAACCGGGCCTTTTCCTCTTTATTTCCATACATAAATATTAGTATAATATGCAAACACAGTCAAGAAAAGGAGCGATGCGCTTGATGACTTTGTTCTGGGATTGGCGGGCCCGCCGCCGAGAGCGGAACGCCCACTAGCAGGCTTTTTACGCTCGAGTGATCAGGAACCAGGTGGTCTGCTGCTCATCCGAGGTCAGGGTGGCCTCCAAGGTCTCCACGATGAGCAGGCCCAACCGCTGGGCTTCGGCGATCAGATCTTGCAGGTAGGCGGCGATCGCGTTAGGCTTCATCGAAGCCGGAACCAGCCCCCGGGGAACTCCTAGGAGAACAAGGGGAGATTCCCAGGAGATCCCTTCCTTCAGCTCTTCGATCCGTCCCGGCTCGGCGATTACCAGGACCTTTGGACCATCCCCCTTCTCCGGCCGCTCGCCCCCGAACCGGCTCTTTAAAGAAAGCTCCGCATCTTCGGTCAACGGCTCGACCGCGTATCCCAGCCGGATCAGGGCGATCTCGAAGACTTCCGGCACCAGACCCGGCTGCAGGTAAACGATCGGCTTGGCCGCTGCAGTGGCTTCCCTGAATCGGAACGGCTCTCCCCACTCCGCCTGGAACAGCCTCATCCGGACCGGCACATCCCTCAGCGGCTGCGCCATCGCCCAACCGTCCCGCCGGAGCGGCCCGGCCAGCTCCTCCGGCACCAGCTCTCCGATTCCCTCCTCCAGCCCGGCGCCGGGCGCGCCGGCCAACGGCAACTCCCAGACCCGGACGGTCCCATCCCAACCTGCCGAAGCCAGCCGCCTCCCATCCTGAGGACTGAAGGAAACTCCCCAAACCCCACCGGCGTGGCCGGCCAGTCTTAAAAGGGGATTGCCCGTCGCCGCATCCCAGACCCGGACGGTCCCATCCAAACCTGCCGAAGCCAGCCGCCTCCCATCCGGACTGAAGGAAACTCCCCACACCGAACCGGTGTGACCGGTCAGCCTTAAAAGGGGATTACCTGTCGCCGCATCCCAGACCCGGACGGTCCCATCCAAAC
>CAYJTC010000075.1:0-7773 GCA_964372955.1 uncultured Planctomycetia bacterium
TCTGGTGATTGGGCGTGCCTTGAATCTCGTAGCCGGCTTCCGTTCGGATCCGGCGGGTCGCAGCGCGACCATTAATGTAAAATTTAGTCGCGCACCTCGGCCCTTCATCGGTGGCGACTTGGAAGGAGGCCTCTTGCCACTGATCGCCCTTTGGATTTCCCAGCCGGTTCAATCGCATCAAGCCCCGGTCGGTGACAACGAGGGAATTCCCGGTGAGGCAACCGGTCGGGGCCAAAACCGTCACCTGGGAATTGCGCACCCCCTGGGCGACCCCTAAGCGCAGGGCCTCTTCCCAGGCCCGGGCCGCTGCCGCGAACAGCTCCTCCGGCACCAGCCGGTCGTCCACCTGGATGAGGGCGTCCCGGTGCATCCGAATCACGTTAAGCTGCGGCTCCCGGTTTTTAGCGAAGCCGGCGTAAGGTCCTTGGGTCCCCGAGAGTTCGGCGGAAGTCCGGTACGACTCCCCGCACATCAGGGCTGTCACCGTGGCCGCGTAGGCCCGCCCGGCGTCGGAATCGTAGGGCAGCCCCAGGCTCATCAGCAGAGCCCCGAGGTTGGCGTAGCCTAAGCCCAACTCCCGGAAATTCTTGGCGTTCTCCGCGATCTTCGGGGTCGGGTAAGAGGAGTTGTCGACGATGATATCCATCGCGATCGTCATCGTCCTCACCGCCGCCCGGAAATCAGCGATCTTAAACCGCCCGTTCTCATCGACGAACCTCATCAGGTTGAGAGAGGCCAAGTTGCAGGCGGAGTTGTCCAGATGCATGTATTCACTACAATTAGCTACGATTAACCCATTCACAATGTAGCTGTGGTTCTTTGGTTCGGTCAAATTGTAAGTTGGCTCCAATCCTTTAAAGGTTCGCTCTTTCAATCGAACCGTGCCGTCGGTTCGATTGAATTCATGTCCAGTAATCAAGCGATCCAGTTTTGCTTGCTTACCGGTGGTCAGAAAACCAACCTGTTCCTTGAAGCAGAGAATATTTAGCCCGCCGATTCGCAAGTCATAAAGCGGATGACCTTGGTAGATTACACAAGTACCATCTTGCTTGGTATAGGGGAAGCATTCGTTGGGCCTCCTCGTTTCGTAGATGCTGCTCTTGATTCCAAAACTGGCCAGAAGCTGTTGGGTTTCGAGTAAAAGTTGTTTTGAAACGCTGCCCAAGCCAACGTAGCGAGATTTCTTTCCATCGTACACGCAGCCGTCCGCCGTAAACAGTCCCCGGAGGAAACCTGCGATGATGTGCTTGGGCGCCTTGAACAGCGCAGCCGGGGCCGCCTTCTTGGGCGCTTTTTCGGTAGAGACACCGAGTTGTCTTAGGAAGCGGACCACAGGTGTGCGGTTGACGCGAAGCCGGCTCGTCCCATTGGGCAACTCAACTTCCTGGATGTTCTCCACGCCCCACGCTTTGAAAAGGGTCCGAAAGCGAGGTGCGAGATCCTCTGCCTCCGCGCGGTTTCCAAAGACAACGCTGGCGGTGCTGAGGCGGTTGCGCGAATCAGAGCCGTCCCTGATGCAGCCGTCCCCGACGAGATATCCAAGATACTCCGCAAGGGGGGTCGTCCAGACGGATGGTAATTGAACCGGTTTGTAGCCGTGGGTGGCCCCAGATGCCTCCCCGCCGGCGAAGATGGCTGCGTGGTCCGTGTCAATGGCCAGGGAGGAGGACGGGAATTCGACGGGCTGATTGAGAAACAGGACTTCATCATCCGGGGAAAGTTCCTCTGCTGGAACCATCCCCCGGTTTCTGGTGAAAAACCGGTGATTCTTGGTGCAGGCGACCTCGATGCCGTTGGAAAACCGCAGGCGATGGACCTCGTTGACGCCGGTCTGCATGATCTGCGTGGGGCGCGTGAGCGAGATTGTCTCTGCGGGCCGATCCGGATGCGTCGCATCGTGGGTGAATACCCGGAATGACTCACCCAGGGAAGCCCGTTCGGCCAACTCCTTGAACGGAATCAGACCCTTGTCCGTATAAACCCGGGCATCCCCGGAAAAGCAGGGGTTGCTGGCGTTGATCCGCCCGCTGGCAGGGCAGGTGTGCCATCGGTTGATCGTGGTGTCGAACTGCATGCCGGGGTCCCCGCAATGCCAGGTGGCCTCGGCGATGAGTTTCATCAGCTCCCGAGCCCGGACCGTCTGCAGGGCTTTGCCCGTTGTGACGGTCTTCAAGTCCCAGGGCTTGTCCTCCAACGCGGCTTTCATGAAATCATCGGTGGCGCGCACCGAGTTGTTGGCGTTCTGGAAAAAGACGCTGGAGTAGGCCTCCCCGTCGATGGAGGCGTCGTATCCGGCGTCCACCAGGGTCCAGGCCTTCTTCTCCTCCTCCCATTTGCAGCGGATGAACTTTTCCACGTCCGGATGGTCGGCGTTTAAGACCACCATTTTTGCCGCGCGTCTTGTTTTTCCGCCGGACTTGATGACGCCCGCGGAGGCATCCGCCGCCCTCATGAAGGAAACCGGTCCGGAAGCGGTCCCGCCGCCGGCCAGCATCTCCTTGCCGGAGCGGATGGGAGACAGGTTAATCCCGGAGCCGGAGCCGTACTTGAAGATCATCCCCTCCACCCGGTACCAGTCCAGGATCGATTCCATCGTGTCCTGAACGGAGAGGATGAAGCAGTTATGAACGAGCACCGAGTTCGTCAGGTATTTGCCGCTGACGGTCTGGATGTCGTACACGTCCATCTCGCCCAGGGGTTCAATGGCAACGATCTCCGAATAGCGGATGTCCGGACAGGCCTTGCCTGGAAGTTCCAGAGATTGGCGGAGTTTGGAATTCTTGCGTTCCGAAATAAACCCGACATGTTCGCAAAAGCGATCTCGCTCCGACCGGATGGAAAGATCCACTTCATGGAGGTCCTGGCGATTCGTGCGGCGCTCCTCCTTCGTGCGCAGGCGCGTGTAGATCCCGAAACGGGTGAGCAACCGTTGCACGTCCTCAGTCCACTTCCTGGAGATCACGGCAAAGGCGACACGGGCACTTGGAACTTGGACCGCTGCGTAGCCATCCGACTGAAAAAGGCTTTTTAGATAATTGGGTCCTTCGGTGTATTGGCCGACAAAACCATCCGCCTGGAGCCACCCCGCCAAAGCGGCCTCAGCGACCGTTTTGGAAGGAGCGGGAGCTGTGAGGGTCTGGGCGGCATGCGGATAGATTCGCATCACCATGCCCGGCTTAAGCTCATCCACCCGGTGCCACTCCAAACGACGGGTCCGGCGAACCTCATGGGCGCAGACGAGATGGTCCGGGGTGGCTTCGATGGAAAAGCCATCGTTGAGGCGGATGCGACAGACCGGCTTGCGTCCGTTGTGTTTAACGGCGACCACTTGAGTGAGTTCCTCTCCATCGTACACGGGCAGGCCGACGAGGTTGCGTTCCACGATCTCGCCAATGGGCATGAAGCCGTTTACCGTATTGATGAGCGCGTGATAAGGTTGGCAAGCCGAGCATTGGGGATGAGGTTCGATCCCCACATTGAACCAGACCGGAGAGTTGAAGGCGACCCGCTGGGTCAACAGCAGGGTCGTCAGCTCCGCGCGGAACGCCTCAGCCTCTTCCGAGCCGGCGAAAATGCCGTCCTTGATCCCCCAGTCGGTGATCGTGTCGGCCACCCGGCCGATCAGCTGCTTGACGGAGGTCTCCCGCTGCGGGGTCCCCAAGGCCCCCCGGAAATATTTGGAGACCACCACGTTGGTGGCGGTCTGGGACCAGGCGCTGGGCATCTCCACCTGGGCCTGCTCGAACACCACCTCTCCATGCTCATTGGCGATCGAGGCGGTCCTGAGCTCCCAAGAAACCTGGTTGAAAGGGTCCGAGCCGGCCTGCGAGAAGTGGCGGGGGATGTTGAGGCCGCGTCCCGCGCCGGTCAAATGGCGCGACGACCCCTGCACATCCGAATCCGCCGCCGCAGAAACCTGCCCAAGGGTGATCGGGTTGGCATCCTTCATTTTGGGAAAATCCTCCCCTCTAAGTGATAGTTTACCCGTTATTGGCGACCCTTCAGAGAACCTTGGGAAGGGAGAAAACCCCTTGGGGGAGCATCAAGGAATGATGCCTATCGGTCTTTTTGAGGCTCAAGAGGATCTCTTCCTCCGCCCCCGGCGGACGACGAGGGCCTCTTCAGCAATGCCCCTCCCCCCACAAGATCTTGAGGGTACGGCACCCTTGTACCTCAAGCGGTTGGATCTTGTCAAGGCCAAAAAAGGCCGCTATAATAGGGCTTGCTATGATCACTTCTAACATCGCCCTCAAGGAATGGGCCATCGTGACGGAGGCGATGGCCGAGGGGCGGCAGCTGCTGATCCTGCGCAAAGGGGGCATCCGGGACCAGCAGGGGGCCTTTCAGTTGAAACACCGAGAGTTCTTCCTTTATCCGACCTGGGAACACCAGTCCGAGGAGACGGAAGCGATGATCCGTCCCGAATTCCGGGAGCGGTACCGGCTCCTGTTAGCAAGCCCCAAACCGGCTCAGACGGTTCCCTTGAAAATCTATGCGGGGGTGGCCACCTGCGGCCCGATCCGGGACCCGGAACAGATGGCCGGGCTGGAGAAGTACCATCTCTGGACCCCGGAATTCATCCAAGGGCGGATGAAATACCGGCCTCAAGCCCCGACCCTGGTCGTTGTTTTACGGGTTTACCGCCTCCCCAAAGAGATCGAGCATCCGGTCCGGCCGGAATACGCCGGCTGCAAGTCCTGGGTGACGCTGGCCGAATCGATTCCGGTGGAGGGAGCCGTTCCGGTGATGGAGAACCAGCATTTCCGTCAGGCCTTGGAAGCGATTCATTCCCGCCTGGAAAAGTGATAAAATAAAAGTTTCGAGCGATGGCCTTCTTGTCGGAGTTGTTCCAAAATCGAGTTTTGATCGCCACCACCGTTGCTTGGATGGGAGCCCAGACGATCAAGGTGATCCTGGCCGCCCGCCGGCATAAGCGGTTCGATTTCCAGTGGTTCCTGGGAACGGGAGGAATGCCTTCGGCCCATTCGGCCGGGGTGGCGGCCCTGGCCATCGGTGTGGGACGCCAGACCGGGTTCCACACCGCCGGCTTCGCAGTGGCCACCCTGTTCGCCCTGGTCATCATGTTCGACGCGCAGGGAGTCCGGCGGGCCGCCGGCCGGCAGGCGACGGTGCTCAACAAGATGATGGATGAAATGTACACCCGCGGAGGAGTCAGCGAACAACGGCTCAAGGAGCTGCTGGGGCATACCCCGACGGAGGTGATCGTCGGGGCTCTGCTGGGCGGCTTGATTGCGGTGGTGCTCTGCTAATGGGACGACGCGGGTGGGTTGGAATCGGAACGGGGCTGATCCTCCTGATCTTAGGGGTCGGGGCGATTCTATCTCGCAAGCCCTCCGGCTCGGTGGAAGCCATCCCCGGGGCCTCCCGGGCGCGGCAGGCCGCTTCGGCGGTCAAGGCCCCGGAGGCTGGCAACGCCCGCGCCTTGTTCGCGCAGGCGGAGCGGGCTTTCCTGCAGGGCGCTTACCCGGAAGCCAAGCTTCTTTATCAGCAGGTGCTGGAGCAGTCTCCCGCAAGCGAGATGGCTCCAGCCGCCCAGCAGCGGCTGGGGGAAGTTAACTTGAGGTTGATCCTCTCTCCTGCCATGACGCCCGACGCGTTGATCTATAGGGTGCAGCCGGGCGACACCCTCACTCAGATCGCCAAGAAGTTCGGCACGACGGTGGAACTGCTGCAGGCCGCCAACGGCTTAACCGGCGACCGGATTCGTCCTGAGCAGCGGCTGAAGGTGGTGAAGGCCTCCTTCAGCCTGATCGTCGATAAATCGCAGAACAGCCTGGCGCTCAAGAATGGGGAAGAGATGTTGAAGGTGTACCGCTGCTCCACCGGGGCCGGCGGGAACACCCCGATCGGCCGCTTCAAGATCATCAACCGGCTCGTGGATCCTCCCTGGTACACGCCCGAGGGGGTGATTCCGCACGATGACCCCCGGAATGTTCTGGGCAGCCGTTGGATGGGTTTCGACCAGCCCGGCTATGGAATCCACGGGACCATCGATCCGAGTTCCATCGGCCAGGCGGTGACTCAGGGCTGCGTGCGCCTGGTCAACTCCGACGTCGAGGAGCTGTTCATCCTGCTGCCGGAAGGGACCCCGGTCACGATCGTCGACTGATCCCCCTCGATGGCCAACGGATTTACCCTCGATTTCGAACGTCCCATCCTGGAACTGGAGCAGAAGCTCCAGGAGCTCAAGGGCCTGCCGGTTTCCAAAGCGATCGACATGAACAGCGAGATCACCAAACTGGAGCAAAAGCTGGACCAAGCCAAGAAAGAGATCTATCAGCGGCTGACCGCCTGGCAGAGGGTCCAGCTGGCTCGCCATCCGAAGCGCCCTTACACCCTCGACTACGTGGGAAAGCTGATGACCGATTTCGTGGAGCTGCACGGGGACCGGGTCTTCGCGGACGATAAGGCCTTGATCGGAGGGTTCACTCAGCTGGAGGGGATCCGGGTTCTGGTGGTCGGCCATCAGAAAGGGCGCGACACCAAAGAAAATCTGTACCGGAACTTCGGCTCCGCCCATCCGGAGGGATACCGGAAGGCGATCCGGCTGATGCAGTTGGCGGCCAAGTTCGGGGCGCCGATTCTCTGTTTCGTCGACACGCCGGGCGCCTACCCCGGGATAGGGGCCGAGGAGCGGGGGCAAGCGCAGGCCATCGCCTATAATTTGCGGGAGATGGCCCGGCTGCCGGTTCCGATCATCGTGGCGGTGATCGGGGAAGGGGGTTCCGGCGGCGCTCTAGGGATCGGGGTGGGGGACCGGATCTTGGTTCTGGAAAATGCTTACTATTCCGTGATCTCGCCGGAGGGGTGCGCTGCGATCCTCTGGAAAGACCGGGCCAAGGCCCCCGAGGCGGCGGCGGCCCTGAAGCTGACCGCCAAGGATCTTCTGGAATTGAAGCTGATCGACGAGGTGGTGCCCGAGCCGTTGGGCGGGGCGCACCGGGACCCCGATCTGACTGCTGCCAACCTGAAAGCCGTCCTTCTGCGCCATCTTCAGGAGCTTCAGGATCTTTCCCCTGAAGAGCTGATCGCCTCCCGCCGGGCTAAGTTCCGGAACATGGGCCTCTTCACCGAGGAATAAAACGGGGACGTCCCAAAAGGGGACACCCTACCTGCATCGAGAGGAAACAATTGGCCAAGCGCAAGGGACTGATCATCGTTTACACCGGGGAGGGCAAAGGCAAGACCTCCGCTGCTCTGGGGGCAGCGATGCGGGCGCTGGGCCACGGCTGGCGGGTGCTGATCATCCAATTCTTCAAGGGGGATTGGCCGGTCGTCTACGGGGAGCTGGAGCTGGCCAAACGGCTCTATCCTCAATTCGAGGTCCTTCAATTAGGCCGCGGTTTCGTCAAGATCATGGGGGACAAAAAGCCGTTTGGCGAACATGTCGAGGCGGCTCAGGCGGCGCTGGCCTTGACCCGCGAGCGGATGCTCTCCGGCCGCTACGACCTGATCATCCTAGACGAGGTGATCTACGCCCTGGGCTACATGGATTTCAAGCTGATCGAATTGAAGGATGTCCTGGAGCTTCTGAAGGCCAAACCGCCGGACCTGCACCTGATCTTAACCGGCCGCAACGCCCCGGCCGAGATCGTCGAGGCGGCCGATCTGGTGACCGAAATGCGGGAGATCAAGCATCCGATGAAGAAGGGGATTCCGGCCCAACAGGGAATCGACTATTAGAACAGTTTCAAGTTTAAACACGAGTCATGCAATCTGAGCCGTTCACCCTGAGCCTGTCGAAGGGTGAAG
>CAYJTC010000076.1:0-7723 GCA_964372955.1 uncultured Planctomycetia bacterium
CGACCCTTCGACTTTGCTCAGGATCAGCACGAACGGTTTTGCATGAGTCGTGTAATAAGATAAACCCGGCAGAAGCGATTTTCTTCCATCTAAGTGGGGCACTATAGCAGCCCTGCGCCAGAAAATCAATCCTCTTGTCACCCCGCCCCTCCAGAGTCACGACCCCGCAAGTTTCGATTGGGTTCGCGAAGCGAAACAAATCGTGCGGGGTCATCTGACAACTTGAGAAATCTGGAAAATGGGCAGGTACATGGCGATGACCAGGACCCCGATCACCCCGCCCATCCCCAGCAGCATGATCGGCTCCAGGAGGGTGGTCATCCTTTCTACGGCGGTGCTCACCTCTTCTTCATAGTAGCGGGCCAGCTCCTCCAGCATGTTGGAGAGCTTGCCGGTCTGCTCTCCGACGGCCACCATCTGAGAAACCATGATCGGAAACACATCTGTTTGGCTTAAGGGATCGGCCAGGGGGCGTCCTTCCCGGACGGAGGTCCGGACATGCTGGAGCACGGAGGCGACCACGGTGTTGCCGCAGGTGGAGATGATGATCTCCAGGGCGTGAAGGATCGGCACGCCGGCCTTCAGAAGCGTGCCCAAGTTGGAGGCGAAGTCCTGAGCCGCGATTCCCTGCGTGACGGGACCGAAAACAGGGGCCCGGAGTTTGAATTTATCAAACTGCCAGCGGCCCTGCTTGGTGTTGATGTAAAAGAGGAATAGGAACCAGCCTCCCATTCCCAGGAGGATCAACAGGGGGAAAAAGGTGCGCAGAAGCTTGGAGAGGACGATGACCATTTGGGTCAGCGCCGGCAGCTTCGCGCCAAAGGAGCCAAACAGATCGGCAAAGGTGGGGATGATCTTCAGTGTAAAAACTAAGATGGCGCCGATGGCTACCACCAGCAGGACGGCCGGATACATCAGAGCCGAAATCACTTTTCTCTGAATGGCGCCGCTCTTCTCCAGATGGGTGGCGATCTGCTCCAGCGATTTGGTCAGCTGGCCGGAAGCCTCTCCGCTTTCCACCAGTCCGATCCAAAAGGGGGAGAAGATCTCGGGGTGCTTGGCGATGGCGTCCCGGAAGGTGGAGCCTCCCCGAATGTCCCGGACCATCTCCTGGATGCATAAGCCCATCTGCCGCGAGCGGGTCTGAGCGCCGATGATCTCCATGGCCCGCAGGAGAGGCATGCCGGCTTCCGTCATGGCGGAGAGCGATCGGGCAAAGATGACCAGGTCGCCCCCTTTCACCCTGTTATGAAAACGCTGTCCCAGGCCCAGAGAGGTCGGTCGAGCCACGGTTCCTTCGGAAACGGAGATGACCACCAGATCCCGGGCCTGAAGCATGGAAATCGCCTCGTCCGGATTGGGCGCTTCGACGGATCCCTTTTCCTGTCGTCCTTGACGCGTTCGGGCCATGTAACGGTAGGCAGGCATGCTTTAGATTTTCCCTACGGTGACGCCGAACACCTCCTCCAAGGAGGTCAGTCCGGCCGCGGCCTTGTCCAGGCCACTTTCCAGCAGGGTCTTCATCCCCTGGTTTCGGGCGGCTTCTTTGATTTCCTCTACCCGCGCTCCGCGGGCGACCAGTTCCCGGACCTCTTCTCCCGTCTTCATCACCTCGAAAATGCCGATTCTTCCCTGGTAGCCGGAATTCCGGCAGGCCGGACAGCCTTTGGCCCGGAAATAATGACCGGCCGGAAGCTTCACCTTTTCCTGGAGGGAAGCCAGGGGTGGGTGGGGTTGGCGGCAATCGGCGCAGAGTTTTCGGATCAGCCGTTGAGCGATCACCAAAACCAACGAGGGAGAGAGGAGGAACGGTTCTATCCCTAAATCGATCAACCGGGTGATGGCGGAAGCGGCGTCATTGGTGTGAAGCGTGGAAAGGACCAAATGGCCCGTCAGGGCGGCCCGGACGCAGATCTCGGCCGTATCGAGGTCCCGGACTTCCCCTACCATGATGATGTCCGGGTCCTGCCTGAGGAAGGCCCTTAAGCCCGCGGCGAAGGTCAGCCCGATGGGGGGTTTGGCCTGGACCTGGTTGATCCCTTCCATCTTGTATTCCACCGGATCCTCAATCGTGACGATATTCTTTGCAGGGTTTTTCAGCCGGTTCAGAACCGCGTAAAGGGTGGTGGATTTTCCGCTGCCTGTCGGGCCGGTGATGAAGACCAGCCCATAGGCGGAGGCCATTCCAAATTCCAGATCCTCCAGGGCGCGCCCCTCCAGCCCGATCTCCTTGAAGTCAAGGGATAGGCTGCTCTTGTCGAGCAGGCGAATCACCACCTTTTCCCCATAGACGACGGGGATGGTGGAAACGCGCAAGTCGATGTTCCTTCCTCCCAGCTTCACCGCGAATCCGCCATCCTGGGGGAGGCGTTTTTCAGCGATGTCCATCTTGGCCAGGATCTTGATTCTGGAGATGAAGGCCAGCATCAGGTGAGGGGCCGGAGGATCCACCGGTTGGAGGGCCCCATCGATCCGGAAGCGGATCGAGATCTGGTTGAGCTGCGGCTCGATGTGGATATCGCTGGCCCGGGAGTTGATCGCCTCGATCAGGAACAGGTCCACCAACCGGACCACCTGAGTCTCACCGGCCTGTTGGGCTGCTTCCTCCGCCGTGGGGGCCTGTTCCTCCGTGGTCAGGATCTCCACCTGCTGTTCCAAGGGAACGGAGCCCGGCTTGCCGGTCCGGGTGGCGCTGTAGGTGCCGGCGACCGCTTCCTTCAGCAGGTCCTCCTTGCCATAAACGGCGTTGATGGCCTGCACCAAGTCGGTTTCCGTGGCGATGACCGGATTGATCTGAAATCGGGTCATCTTCTTGAGATTGTCCAGGAGAATCAGATCCAGAGGGTCGGTCAGAGCGACGGTCAGGGTCTGGCGATCTTTGGCCAGGGGAAAGATCTTCTGGGCGCGGATCATCTTCTCAGGAATTATCTTTTTCAGTTCCGGGTCATGGGCCGGGGTCAATTCCCCTTTGGAGAATTGGCGGTAAGGAATTCCAAGCTGCCGGGCCAGCGCTTCAGCCAACTGCCCCTCGGTCAGGAATTGCAGGTTAAGCAGCGTTTCCCCTAAGCGTTTCCCTTCCGATTTCTGGTGATGAAGGGCCTTCTGGAGCTGGGCTTCGGTGATCAGCCCCTCTTTCAGAAGGATGTCTCCCAGTCGAAGATGCGCCTTGACTGCCATCGCTTTGCCCTACCTCAGGATGTTTTCAACCGTTTCTGCGATCGCTCTTTCCTTCAGGATCTGGTGGTGCTTGGCTTCCACCCAGTGCTTTTCCAGGGGAGTCAAAGGGGTTTGTTCCCTGTCCAGCACGAGCGTCGGCTCCTCCTCATCTTTTAGGATGTGAGGAGTGATGAACAGGATGATCTCCGTGTTTTTTCTCTCGGTGTCGGTGCTTTTAAAGAGAAGCCCCAGGATAGGGATGTCTCCCAGCCCGGGTATCCGCCGGCTGGACTGGGTGTTTTCCGCCGAGATCAGCCCTGCGATCAGCACGGTTCCCCCGTCCTGGACCATCACGGTGGTGCGCGCTGCCCGCCGGTTCGGGTCCAGGAACTTGCTGAAGGAGCTGGATTGAATCACTCGGGAAACCTCCGGCTCGATGACCATCGTGACATATCGATCGTCGTTGACTAGAGGCGTCACCCGCAGGATGGTGCCCACCGTATTTCGTTCCACCTCCTCCGTGACGGTGCCGGTGGTCGCCTGAGACGTGGAGGTCACCCCGGTGACCGCGTCCGCCACAATCCGAATCTCCGCCACCTCGTTGCTCAAGGTCAGCAGACGCGGCCGAGCCAGGAATTTCACATCCTTTTCCGTCGCCAACAGCTTGAACAGGATATTGCTTTCCGCCAGAGACAGGGTGCCTAGGGTATGGGTGAGGCTGCCGGCCTCCAGCAATCCCCTGTGAAACGGGAAATAGCTGGTTCTCTTGGGGCCCACATAGCTGCCGATCGTTCCGGTGGAGCTCCCATATTCCAGGCCGAGGCGCCGCAGGGTGTCCAAGGTGATCTCCAGGACCTCCGCCTCAATATAGATTTGCCTTTGCCGGACATCCAACTGGGCGATGGTCCGCTGGATGATCTCCATCTGCGGGGGGATATCGGTCACAATCAGGGAATTCGTCCGCGCATCGGCAATCACTGAGCCTTGAGTCGTCAACAAAGAACGGATGACGGGAAGGATCCCTCCCTCTTTTCCGCTGGTGCCAGTGATTCCGGTTGTCCCGGAAGTGGCCGAACCCGAGGAACCGGTTCCCGTGGTGCCGGAGGTGGTTGAGCTTCCGAAGGTGGAAGTGATCAGGGAACCGGTGAGGCCGAAGGTGGGAAGCAGATCCCCCGCCGTGGGAACCACGCGGGCATACTTCAACCGGAATACCTTGGTCACGGTGGAGATTTTTGGGATACCGGATTCGGTGACCACGTAAAGGTTCTTCTCCCCCATCGTCCGCAGAGACAGGCGGTTGGCCTCCAGCAGACTGGCCAGCGCTGCCTGGAAAGGGACCTGGTCCAAATAGAGAGTGACCTTCTTGCCCTGAGTTTCCTCGGAGCCCACCAGGTTGACCCCCGACTGCTTGGAAAAGAGCTTCAGGACGTCCTCGAGGTAGGCCTCGGTGACATCGATTGAAATGGTCGGTTCCTCTTCTTGGGCGAGGGCCCCCTGCAGCGGCATCAGACCGGCAACCGCCCCCGCGGCCGCCCCGATCCATCCTGCCAGAAACAGCGATTTTCTCAAAGCCGATTCCTCCTTAAAATTGTCCGGGTTGCTGACCCTCTGAAGAAGACTGACGCATCGGGGGAAGCGTCAGTTGAATCTCCTGGCCCCCATAGAGAACAAGGACTCCTTCTCGAGAGATGGAAACGATTTCCGCCCCTGCCATCCTGTCGCCCACGGTTAGCACCTGGCGGTTGATAATGGCCATTGGTTTTGGCCCCCAAAGGACCCCCTGCAGTTCCAGGGAAGGCGGAGGAGCCGCCTGCGCCGGGGTTTGGGTCCCGGACCGGCTCCTCTCCGAGGCCTCTTTTTCCAGCTCTTTCTGATGAAAGAGATCCTTCAGGAGGGAGGGAAGGCGAAAAAAATCCCGCGCGACTGAAGGGGCTTCCGGAGAGGACTGGTTTGAAGAAGGCGATTCTCCTGGAAGTTCCGCCGCCGCTCCGGAAGCCGGAGCGGCCGGAATGGCGGGCGCCGCCTTGCGTTCCGCGGAGCGGGTCTGAGTCCAGACCCAAAGGAAAACCAGCAACAGAGCGACGACGAGAACCTGTTGAACCTGAGTTTTGGTCATGGGGAATTTCCCCGCCGCGTAAAGGCGCTGACCCGCAGCGCCGTTTTTTGTTCTTCGGGGACGGCTGAGCTGACGGTTCCCTCCTCCTGCGAGGGGCCCTGCAGCGGACCGGTTCGGGAGGAGGCGGGGGCTTCTCCGATTTCCAGCCGGTCCACCTTCATCAGCGGCTCATGCTGCTCGACCTCATGCAGAAACTGCAGCAGTTGGGGCAGTCTGGACCGGGCTTCCACTAAAATCTGAGATTGGGTAAAGGGCCCTAACGCCATGTCCGGTTGGGGAGTCACGGAATCGATCTGAATTTTCGATTGAGCGGCCAGCCGGGTGACTTCGCTGATGAGGACCAGCGTCCCCCCCTCTAGAAGCAGCCGTTCTTTTTGCCTTTGGAGCTGCTTCGACTGCAGATGGATGGAGGAAAGCAGCTGGGAGCGTTCCTGTTCCTGCTGCAGATCCTCCAGGAACAGACGCCGTTTCTGCTGCCAGGGGGCCTGGATGAACAGGAAACCGGCCAGAACGGTCCCCGCCAGGACCAGGGCGGTCAGGATCAAAAGCTTCTGAGGGCGCGCGACCTGCTCATCCCAAGAGGAGATCAGAGTTTGGAACCTCCCAGCCGATCTCATTTCTTCTCCTTGGAGGTCGCGCAGGTCAGCTGAAAACGGGTGATTTCCTCATGGTGAAACTGGTCCCGATAGACATTGTCCAACGTGAATTCGTTGAAGGCGGCGCCGAACAGCCGGTTTGTTTTCAGAGAGGACAGGAACTGATTGACGCCTTCCAATTCCTGCTCCCGGTTGTTCAAATAAGCGGCTCCGCTGAGCTTAAAGGTCCGCTGGGGTTCAGGAAAACGGCCCGGCTCCGGTTTCTTGGAAGTCTCCTCCAACGTGGCGTGTTGGACCCAGCTTTCTTCCGGAACCAGCCGGGACAGCTCGCTTAAAAGCGCAGAGGCGTTGCTTCTGGATTTGGAGAGATCTTGAAGAAACTGAAGCTGCTTCTGCTGTTCTTCCCCCACGGTCTTAAGCTCCGAAATGCTCCGAGTCGCCGGAATCCCCTGGGGCTTGATCTGGCTGGCCCGGATGGCTTCCGCTTTTTGTTCGAGGTGGTGGAGGTCCGACCAGGCGGCGGCGTACCAGGCGGTCAGGAGAATCAGCGCCGCCGTCGCTTCAACCGCGACCGGTCGGGCCACTCCCTGGAGATTTCGCCGATACTCGGGTGGAAGCAGGTTGGGCTCGGAAGATTTCCGCTCCAGGCCTCTTAAGGCCAGGCCGGCCGCCGTCGCCAGTCCTCCCGAAAGGCCTCTGCTTCCCATCATCGTCCGCTGCAGCAGATTCCCGGGCTCCACCGGCACATCCAGGGCCGAGCCCAAGTCCTGGATCTGTTTCGGATCCAGGTCTTTTCCGAACAGGATCACCTTCCCGACCCCTGGTTCCCCCAGGAACCGCCTCCGGTAATAGTCGATGGAGACCCGGGTTTCAGTGATGAGGGCCTCGAACAGCTCCCCAGAGCTGGGCGTGGCTCCGGGCGCGGCCGGGATCGTGATGTTGCGGCTTAGGTAAAGCAGGCCCGGATGCGCGATGGTGATGGTGGCCATGTCCCGCTCAGTGGTCAGGATAGCGGCCACCTGTCCTGGGGAAAGCTGGCCGGTTTGCCGAAGCAGGCGCATCAGGCTGATCGGGGTCGTCTCCAAGGACAGGGGGGTCAGGCCTAAGGTCCTGAACAAGAACAAAACAACAGCCGCTGTGGTTTTCTTGATGCCAAAGAACATCACCCGCATCAGAGAAGGATCCTTTCGGTGAATGACCACCTGCTGATCGGAGATCAGCTCCTCCATCTTGAAAGGGAGATATTTTTTGGCTTCAAAGGCGACCGCCTGCCGGCGCTCCCGAAGAGGAACGGTCGGCATCTGGAAGTACCGGATGATGAACGCCTCGGAGGAGATGGCGATGTGAGCGCGGCTGGAGGAAAGACCGGCGGCGCGAATCAAGGTTTGAAGGGTCTGAAGCACCCCCGCGTCGATTTCTGGGGTTCCAGAGGCCTGCCCCGGCGCGGGGGCCGGAGCGCCTTCCTCCGTCCGGAGCTGGTTTCTCCAAGGTCCTTCAGTGGGCAGAGGGCTCGAAGCGGAATAAACCAGCCGGGGATGTTGGAAGGACCCGCCTAGAACAACCAGATCGGTTTTCTCCGTTCCCACATAGAGACCAACCGAAACGGCGCCCATCGGCTTTATCGCCTCATTAAGAGCCGGTTTCGAAACCTCGCGCTAGCCGCGTTGCGAGCGCCAGGCGGCCAGATCCAAGGAACGACGACGAAGGCGTACTGGAAGTCAGTACGTCGAGGAGAAGTGACGCCGGAGATGGCCGCCTGCCGCCGCAACCCGAAGGGCTGGGCTGAAATGCGTCGCATCGCTGCGTCGCTCGTCGTCGCCGTATCTCGATCCTCATGATACGCCTCCTCCTCGCT
>CAYJTC010000077.1:0-3581 GCA_964372955.1 uncultured Planctomycetia bacterium
GATGATTTTGAGACCGGGGCCACTCAGGGACTGTTCGCCGAGCGGAAGAACCGGCTGGATGCTTTCCAGGGGACCTGGGCCCGCCGCCCTTCCTATACGGTGATCACCAAGGTGCGGGATACTCGCCCCGGGCATCCGGGCAACGTCCTGCGGATTGAGTACGGCAAGGTGGGGGGCTGGTGCGGCTGGTACACCCTGCTCAACGGGATCGACGTCTCCAAGCACAACGCCCTGACCTTCTGGATCAAGGGGGAGCAGGGAGGGGAGCGGTTTGACATCGGCTTGGCCGACGACCGGATGCAGGCGCTGGAGATCGACGCCGTTTATGCCGGGCCCATTATGGCGTTCCTGCCTGGCGGGGTCACCCCCTCCTGGCAGCAGGTGAAAATTCCTCTGGCGGGCCTGCGCTCCGACATCAACCTGACCCGGATGGGCTCCCTGGTGCTCTGGTTCCGGTACGAAGGCAAGGAGGCCATCCAGATCGATGACATCGCCTTTATGTATGATTCAGAAGTGGCAAAAATGCTGCAGGAAAACATTCCCTGGGCCAAGCCCAATCCCGCGGTTCCCCGCGCCAGCTGGGTTTGGAAATCCGATTTGCTGAACAACCTTGATGCCCGTAAAGAATTACTGGACTTCGCCCAGCGGACGGCCCTTTCCACCCTTTTTGTCTATCTGGGGGGTGATCCAATCACCCGGACCCCGATGGATTATCAGCAGCGCTTGGCTGATTTTCTTCGGGAGGCGCACGCCCGGAAGATTCGGGTGGAAGCGCTTCAGGGCAATCCTCTCTGGGCCCTGAAGGCCAACCATCCCCAGGCGCTGGCCTGGGTG
Source organism: uncultured Planctomycetia bacterium (assembly GCA_964372955.1). GTDB lineage: Bacteria > Omnitrophota > Gorgyraeia > 1-14-0-20-64-10 > 1-14-0-20-64-10 > CAYJTC01. Next base: position 835 of record CAYJTC010000077.1, read on the forward strand.
AAGGGATCCCTGGATTTCAATCAGAAGAGGCCGGCCGAGGAGAAGATCGACGGGATCTCCCTGGATATCGAGCCGTACCTGATGGCCGAGTGGGAAACGGGTCGTCAGGAAGCGTTGAAGCGGGAATTTCTTGAGCTGCTGATCGCCCTGCGCAAGCTCATCGACGCGGAGAAAGGAGAGCATCCTTTTGAATTTGGGCTGGCGATCCCGGTCTTTTACCAGCAGGACCCAGGGTTCGAGGAGGGAATCCTCCGGTGCGTGGACTACCTGGCCCTGATGGACTATTACGATACGGCGGCGGACATCGTTGAGAACGGACGGTTTCACCTGGAGTTGGCCGGCCGCCTGGGGAAGAAAGTGATCATCGGGGTGGAAACTCAGGATTTGGTTCAACTGGGGCAGGGGAAGCGCCGGAACACCTTTCATGAAGAGGGATGGGAAGAGATGGAACGGGAGCTAACCCAGGTGGTGGAGGCCTTTGAGTCGGAGCCCGGCTTCGCCGGGCTGGCGATCCACGCCTACGACAGCTACCGATTCCTCCCGAAGGGGCGCAACGTCCCCACGCGGGAGCGGTCTGGGAAGGCACCCTCATGGGTCGCCAGCCGCGCGGCAGGTCCGATCCGGGTGGATGGAGATCTGGCAGAGTGGTCGAAGGCGGTTTGGGTTCCCATCGGCGAAAGGTCGCTGGTGGCGCATGGGACCGGCGCATGGACGGGTCCGCAGGATGCCAGCTACCGGGTGACGTTCCAGTGGGAACCGAAGGCGCTGCTCTTTGCTGTGGAGGCGACCGACGACGTCGTCGTCCAGGAGAAGACCGGCACCGACATGTGGGAAGGAGATCATGTCGAGCTCTGGGTGGATACGGACCTGTACAACGATTACGACGAGGCGGTCAACTCCTCGGATGACTTTCAGTTCGGATTCAGCCCCGGAAACTTCAAGGATCTTCCGCCGGAGGTGTTCGTTTGGGTTCCTCCCATGGAAGCCGCATCCCTGAAACAGGTGCAGGTCGCTTCCCATCGGACGCCCCAGGGCTACACGGTGGAAGGCCGGGTTCCGGTGGCCGTGCTTTTTAAGAACTTGCCCAGGCGGGTGGGGGTGGAACCGGTGGGTCGGCTTCAACGGCCCGGCGGGATCACGCCGGAGCAGATGGCCCTTCAGGCCGGCGTGCTTGTCTCCGGAAAACTGCAGCCGGGTTTCCGCCTGGGGGTGATGCTGGACGGCTCCGACACCGATGAGGCCCGTCGCCCCCAGAAGAGCATGCTCTCCAGCTCCCCGGAGCGTCAGTGGGGGGATCCGACGACGTTTAACATCCTGGAGCTGAAGTGACATGAGACCCGAACTTACGGAACGAAGAGACGTAAGTTCGATGGTCGAATGTCATCCTGAATCCGCCAAAGAATTTTGGCGGACGAAGGATCTCAACATCCTGGAGCTGAAGTGACCTGGCCAAAGGACAGGGCATCCTCGCGGAAGCGAGGATCAAGCTTGCAAACCCTAAAGGTGCCAGGCACCTTTAGGGTTAAAGGTGCCTGGCACCCTCAGGTTTTCTTCTTTGCATTAGTTCTTCTTTTTTCATCGGTGTCCTACGCGGAGGTGGTTGTCCTCAGGGACGTTCCGCCGCTGCCGCAGGGGACGGTCCTGTTCAAAGGGGAGGCCGCCTTCGCCCAGCGGGGACGGATCGGCGGGTTCGCGCTGAAGCCCTCCAAGTATGGGATCTGGCGGGACCGCCGTACCCGGCGGGAGGGTTCTTCCGAAGAGCCGATCCGGATCCGGTATTTCAAGGGGCCGGACCCTTCCTTTGTGGGGGCCTACGTCGTGATTGTCGGGGATCTATCCGGCTATGGGACGTTGACCTTCTGGATTAAAGGGACCCAGGGAGGGGAGACCTTCGAGATCGGGATGAACGACGTGGTTTCCAACAAACGGGAGGACGCGGTGATGGTCGGCTCGATCCACCGGTACCTGCCCGGGGGGGTCACCCCCGAATGGCAGCAGGTGAAGATTCCGCTGGAGGATTTCTTCGGGCCGGATCTGGCGCGAGTCTACAGCCTGGTCTTCTCCTTCAACGAGGAGGGGAGCGGGGAATTCTGGATTGAGGGGATCTGCTTCCACAAGGAGCTGCTGGTCCATCAGGATGCGCAGTGGATGGAAAAGGGAGAGCTTCTGCTGGATGATTTCGACCACAGCAACCTCAACCTCCTGGGCCGCAAGGCCAACGCCTTCAAAAGACTGCCTTCCGTCTGCGAGTTGAAGCGAGTGCTGGACCCTCGCGTGGGCTCCCACGGCCGCAGTCTGCGGCTGGATTGGACCAAGCAGAGTACCGGCTGGTGCGGGTACTACACGCTCCTGAATCAGATCGACGGGGAGTATTTCGATTTGAGCCCCTATAAAGAGGTCCGGTTCTGGGTGCGGGGTGAAAAAGGAGGGGAGACCTTCGAGCTGGGGATGGCCGACAAATCCTGGCAGACGATCGGGGATTCGGTGAAGGCCGGTCGGATCGAGAAATACCTGCCCCAAGGGGTTACGACCGATTGGCAGGAGGGGGTGATTCCTTTGGCCGATTTTGGTAAGCTGGACTGGTCTCAGATGGGCTCTTTTGAGATCAGCTTCAGCGTGCCGGGCAAGGGGACTATTTTCGTCGACAACCTGCGCTTCATCCGAAAAACTCAGGAGGACCTGCTGAAGGAATGGGAGGAATAGTGAAGAGGGGAAATAGGGGAGACAGGGTGAACAGGGTAAGCAGG
>CAYJTC010000077.1:3681-5094 GCA_964372955.1 uncultured Planctomycetia bacterium
GGGAGGAATAGTGAAGAGGGGAAATAGGGGAGACAGGGTGAACAGGGTAAGCAGGTTTCCCCTGATTCCCCGGTTTCCCCTGACTCCCTTGGTTCCCCTGTTTCCCCTGTTTCCCCTGTTTACCCTGTTTACCCTGTTTTCCCTGATTCCCCCGGTTTTTGCCGGGTCGCTCCTGGTGGACGATTTCGAGGAAGGGACCCGCAATAAGTTGGGCGGCAATTCGAACGTCTATGTTCAGGAGCCCTCTCGGATCCTGGCCCTGCGGGTCAAGGAAAAGGATTTGGCCCACAGCGGGGCAGGGGTTCTGATGCTTAAGTTCTACAAAAAGGCAAAGGGAGGTCCCTCCGACTCCGGCGGATGGTGCGGCTATTATACCCTGCTGGGGCCGGGCAAGCGCTTCTTGGACGCCGCCGGCTACCAGCAGTTGACCTTTTGGGTCAAGGGAACCACGGGAGAGGAAAATTTCGTCGTCGGGATCGCGGATGAGCATTGGAATGAAGTGGGCGATTCCGTCAAGTCAGAGCCGATCGGCCAGTACCTGCCTTCGGGCAAGCTGACCACGGAATGGCAGAAGGCGGAGGTTCCCCTGGATGCCTTTTTGGTCGACCTGCAGAAGCTGGCCTCGCTGGCTCTCTGCTTTGAAGGGTCCGTCCTGCCTGGGGGAGAAGGAAAAGGGACGATTTACGTGGACGATCTGATGCTGGAATGACATGAGGCCCGAACTTACGGAACGAAGAGACTTAAGGAGAAAAGCGATGTTTAAGAAATGGGGTTTAGCGTTGGTAGGAATGCTGGTTTTATCCGGATCCGCGCATGCCGTGCCTCTGGTAGTGGATGATTTCGAGACCGGCAACCCCAAGAATCTGTTGGGCAACCGGTCCAATGTGTTCATCAAGGCTCCCTCCAAGGCGATGGTCAGCCGCCGCGAGGATACCCTCGAGGGGAACAAGACGCACGTGCTGATGATCAAGTACGAGAAGCAAAACACCGGCGGTCCCTTTGACTCCGGGGGATGGTGCGGCTACTACACGATCTTAAAGTCCCCCGGGGCGCTGGTGGCTCCGACTCCGGACAACCCCAACCCGCCCCGGGCGGAGGAGCAGTTCCTGGACGGCAGCCCGTTCAAGGCGATCACCTTATGGGTGCGGGGGGAGAAGGGGGACGAGAACTTCGTCCTGGGCCTCTCCGACCGGCACTGGGACAAAATCGGGGACTCCGTGAAATCCCAGGAGATCGGCAAGTACCTGCCTTCGGGCAAGCTGACCACGGAGTGGCAGAAGGCGACGATCCCGCTGGACGAGTTTTTCCTGGATCAATCCCAGCTGGCGGCCATCTCCATCGTCTTCGAGGGGGATCTGTTTCCGCCTACAGGCCATTCCGGGATGGTCTACCTCGACAACGTCACGTTGGAGT
>CAYJTC010000077.1:5194-7690 GCA_964372955.1 uncultured Planctomycetia bacterium
CCACCAGATCGGAACCCTCTACCTGTCGGCCTACAATCTGGAGTCCCCCATCGACCGGGTTTACCGGGAGTTCAACCGTCAGGCGCACAGGGCCGGCCTGACGGTTCAGGCTTTGGGCGGCGATCCCCGCTGGGGGCAGACCCGATACCATTCCGTTCCCCTCCAATGGGTCGAGGCGGTGGCCCAGTTCAACGCCGCCTCCCGGAAGGAAGAGCGGTTTGACGGGATCCACACTGACATCGAGGTCTATCTGCTCTCCAAGTCCTGGAACGAGCGGCCCGCTGAGATGCTAGGAGGGTATCTGGACCTCCACGCCAAGATCGCCCAGCGGCTTAAAGTCGATCCGGAGCCGATGGCGCTGGCCGTGGACGTGCCGTTCTGGTTCGATGACGACAGTTCCTACCGGATCCTCTGGCACGACCAGATCAAGGCCCCTTCCCACCACATCCTGGATACCGCCGACACGATGACCATCCTGGCTTACCGGAACTTCGCCGAGGGCTCCGACGGCACCGTGCAACTGGTATCCTTGGAGATGGGCTACGCCGACCGGATCGGAAAGAAGATCCTGATCGGCCAGGAGACGCAGGAGAACCTGTATCCTCCTTACATCACCTTCGGGGGAACCTCCTGCGCCCACCTGCGGCGGGAGATCGCCAAGATCGGTCAGGCCTTGGGGCACCGACCCAGTTTCGGCGGGTTTGCCATCCACCATTACGAAAGCTATCGGAAGCTATGCGGGGAATAGACGGGGTGAAGGGTCGAGGGTGGAGGGTGAATAGGATATTTTTCTCTGTCTTTTTACTTGGGCTCTTCCCTTCACCCTTCACCTCTCACCCCTCACCCGCCTTCGCGGATGTCATCTATCTCAAGGCCGGCGAGGATTTGAAGGGGCTGGTGGTGGAGGAGCATCGGGACCGGATCGTCATCAACGTTCAAGGAAAAGAGCGGATGCTGCTGCGCTCCGAGGTGGAGGAGATCTTCTTCGACGAGCCGGAGCGCAATTTCCTCTATCTGGGTTTCCAGGCGCTGGAGACCGGGGAGTTTGGCCTGGCCCGGGAGTTCTTCCACAAGTCCCTTCAGATCCATCCCCAATTCCGGGAAGCGGAAGAAGCGGTGGGCCGTCTGAGGGACCTCCAGGCCAAGCCAAGCGCGCAACAGGATCCGGATCCGGAGGCAACCCTGCAGGCCCGCTGGGGAGTCGCGCTGGAGCCGACCGATCGGTTCCCGCGCGTGCGGGAAGTCAAGGAGAGCTCTTTTGGGGCCCGGATGGGGCTTGTTCCCGGAGACCGGCTGGTTGGCGCCTGGGGCGCCTCATTGGCCTACCTTCCTCTAAAGGAGGCCGCCTTGGTTCTCCTGGGCCCGGCCGGCTCCGAGCTGAAGCTGGCCCTGGAGCGGCAGATTCACCTGCCTGCGGCAACCTCAGGAAAAGGGGGGTTCATCTTTTCCGCCGCCCTGGGAAGGAAATGGCCGGACCTGTCTTTGGAGATGGAGCCCTCTGGCTTGACGGTGGTTTCGGTCCGACCCGGCGGCGCCGCTGAAACCGCCGGGATCCGGATCGGGGACCGGATCACCGCCGTGGGGGGGCGCCCGACCCGGTACGCGCCGCTGATGGACTCCCGTCGCTGGATTGAGGAGGCAAAAGGGAGGGGGTTGACCCTTGTGATCCATCGGGATCTGCTGTTCAAACGGGAATAATTTCATCTGTTAACACGAGTCATGCAAAACCGTTCGTGCTGATCCTGAGCAAAGTCGAAGGGTCGAAGCACGAACATCGCCGTTCACCCTTCGACAGGCTCAGGGTGAACGGGTCAGTTTGCATGAGTCGTGTGTTAACTTAAGGAGGTGCAGACGAATGCCTGCAAAATACCGACGAACGCATTTCGTCAACGATCTTTCCTTACAGCTGCGATACATGGGAGTAACCTTCGCGATCCTGCTGGCTTTCTTCGGAATTTCCCTGTGGGTGGTTTACGTCACCGGCTGGGCCCATCTGGTGGACCGGCTTTCCCAGGTGTACCCCCAGGGGCGGCTGGTGGAGATCCTTCGGTTGATCTATTTCCGGATGGCCTTGGGGTTCCTGGCTCTGCTTCCGGTGGCCCTGGGCGCAACCCTGGTGTTGTCCCACACGATTGCGGGGCCGCTGGTCCGGATCAAGCGGTACCTGCGGCTCATGGCCAAAGGGGATTTCGATCTGGCCCCCCTGTCTCTGCGGCGGTTTGACGAGCTCAAGGAAGTGGCCCATCTGATCAACGAGATTACCTCTCACCAGGGTCCCCGACTCCAGGAGCGCCGGAATCTGATCCAATCGTTCCAACAAACGCTCCAGGCGCTCCGGAACGATCTCCAGCGGCTTCCTTCCGCCGGACAGGAGATCCACCGGAAGGTGAATTTCCTCGCCGATTCTCTGCGCGTGCTGGGGTGAGCGATAGGGAAGACAGGGGAAACAGGGGAGTCAGGGGAGTCAGGGGAGACAGGGGAATCAGGGGAATCAGG
>CAYJTC010000078.1:0-7629 GCA_964372955.1 uncultured Planctomycetia bacterium
GGATAAGCGCTGAACGCATCTAAGTGCCAAGCCCACCCGAAGATGAGGATTCCCGGCCCCTTCTTGCTTTCGCAAGAAAGCATGGGGCCCTAAAGGCCCCTGGAAGATTACCAGGTTGATAGGCTGGAGGTGGAAGGGGGGTGACCCCCGGAGCTGACCAGTACTAATCGGCCGTGCGGCTTGGCCACCATTTTCTCCTTGGCGATTGGGGTGCGGCGCAACCTATGCAGAGGCGTCAAAAGGGGTCAGGCACTTCCTGACAAGCTTGTCAGGAAGTGCCTGACCCTGCTTTCCGGGTGCTCATACCGCGGGGGCCACACCCGTTCCCATTCCGAATACGGTCGTTAAGCCCCGCAGGGCCGATGGTACTTGGCTGGCAACGGTCTGGGAGAGTAGGTCGGTGCCCGGTTTAATCTGAAAGCAAGAAGCGCCCCCGCCACAAAACGTTGGCGGGGGCGCTTTGTTTTTGGCTTGCTAGCGGCCTTGGGTCAACTCGGTGAGTGTTCCTGCCAGCTCATGGAAGTCCACCCGGCGGGCGACCTCCGGTTCGGGAAGCCCACTTAACCCGGATAGAATGGACCGGAGCAACGGAATCAGCGCCGTGGGCTCATGGACCCGCACTTCGATCAAAGCATTCTTGGCCGCCTCTTGGAACCAGAGGGTGCGGCTTGAAAAGCCATAGTAATCCACCCGGTAGGCAGAGCGGGAGATCAGTTTCACCAGCAGGTCGTTAGTCTCCAGGGGATGATCACTGCCGTCGATCAGGATAGCCGGATGCAGTTCCGCCAGCATGGCCAGTTGGGGAAAAGGTTTGAGCAAGAATTGGTTGATGACCTGAGGGGAATGCTCCGGGATCGTCAGATCCAGCAAGACCGAGCGGACTTGATCCGCCCGGTTGGATGGCCATGGTCCTAAGGGCAACCCCTCGGCTTCCACAGGCCGTTGTGCCAATTCTTCCTGGGTAGGTGCCTCTTCCGGCTGCTCTTGAATCAGCGGTTCCTGAGGTGGAGTTTCTTTGGAGGTCGGGGCCTCTTCCGTCCGGAGAGCTTCTGGGGTCGGCGGAGCCTCAAAGGGAAGGATTGGCTGAAGAGCCCTCAATCGGAAATCCCAGAGGATGATATCCCCCTCCTGGGTTTCGAACGATTTCCGGATCGGATCCAGGGTGCGATACCCTTCCGGGATGCTGTTGATGTCTACCGACAGGGTGTGAGGACCCGGCGGGGTCCGGCGAATCGAGTAGAAACCACTGGGCCCGGTCGCCGCCGATTGGCCGGTTTCCAGGAAAAGCCGAATTCCCTGAATGGGCAGGTCCCCATCCGGATCAAACGTCCCGTTTTCGTTCACATCGTCGTAGGCCCTTCCCCGAAACTCCACCTCCGTGGAGATTCCGAAGTCGACTGTGAACTTCTGCTTAGGGATCACCAGGATTTCCACGGCGTTAGGGGTCGTGAAGAAATATCCTTTGGGGAGTTGATCCCAATCCATCTTCACGGTCGCCAACCCTTCCTTGACAGCGCGAAACCGGAAATACCCTTCTGGGTCGGTGGTCGCAGAGGGCCCCTCCACCCGCTCAACCCGGATGCCGGGCAGGCCCGGCTCCTCCGGATCCCGCCGGCCGTTGATGTTCAAGTCTTGGAAGACCGATCCGGAGATCCGGCCGTATTCCGTCAGCACCCAGCCGGTATCCCATCCCAGCCGGACGCCGGCCTGAGCGAAAATTTCGGAGATCGGGTTCCCCCCCGCGGTCTCCGGCGTTTGTTCACTGACCGACAGGTTTGCAAACAGCTCCCGGTCATTTTGCAGGTTCAAGACCAGCCTCAGATCGCCCAAAAGCCGGTTCCTGTCCGGGAAAGGCTGATGGGTTTTCTGAAAGGTATCCTGCACATCCTCATACCGGACCGAGGCGCTGGCGGTCAGCGGGATGCGATCAAAGGAGTGACTGCCGCCGAATTCCAGAGCCAGCTCGCGCGGATGGCTCGTGCCCGGCGCGGAATCGGGGCGGTCTTCCTTGAGCACCCCCCGACTCCAGCTGACCTCTCCCCAGAACCCTCTCCAGAAGCCCGCTCGTAGTCCAGCCCGGACCAGATGAAGGGTGCCGTCGAAGCCGGGGATGTCTCTGGATTTATCGAACAGCTCATACCGACTCCCCAGGAAGGGAGTCAAGCTCTTGATCCAGGGATGCTGATCCATGCGGATGTCTCGCCTTAAATCGGCCTGGAATCGCTGAGTCACCGAGGGGAAGGAGGAGCCGCTGTCGTCCTGGTAACCGGCCGAGGCCTGAAAGAAATAATTCCGGGGCAGTCGAGCGGTTGTCCCCAGCGAGTAGGCGGTATTGATCTCGCGGGGGTTGGCCGGATTCAGGGAGGTCCGGTCCCGGAAGACTGTGGCGTTGGAGGAAAGGGAAACGGCCTTCTCCCAGAAAGGCAGGTCCCAATCGATGGCTGCCTTCCAGCCGGTCTGGCCTCTGCGTGGAACGACCCCCGTCACCGTCTTGTATTCCTTCCCCACATTCCAGAACTGGTTTCGGACTCTGAACGCCTCCAGGAGGGTGGAATCCGACCGCACCTGGTAGGCCCCGTGGGGGCCGTCTCGAGCCGCTTCTGCATCGAGGCGATGTTCCTTCGGGTCGGTGGCGAAATCAAACCCCAAGGCGTACACGTCGTCGCTCTTGGATTCGCCGGCTTTCCCATAACGGTGAAGGCCGGTGGCATGGATCTTTTTGTTCTTCCAAAGGGAGTATTCCAGCTGGGCGCCGGCAAAGTGACTGCGGGCTTTTCGGGTTTGAAATCCGGCGGGAAGATCCAGAAAGGCGCTCTCTCGCTCCTCTCCATTAAAGACAGAGAGAGCCCACTTTTCCTTCCGCTCCTGGGTGGGCAGGACAGGAGAAGGAAACATTCCGACCCCCCGGTACCTTTTTCCGGAGAGGGTCAAATCGGACAGATACAAGTCTTTGTCCCCTGCCACAAAATCGGTCTTTCCCAAGGGACCCATCGAGACCTTCTGAAGCTCCAGGGACAGGTGTCGGGGCTGAGTGACCTCTTTGCCCAGATCAATGTCTCGCCGCTCTTCCAGGTACAGATGGCCTACCAGCAAGCCCATGGGAAGGCCCATCCGGCCCTTGAACTCATGGGTGCGGATCCGATTGATTTCGTGGGTGCCCGGCAGGGAGACGTCCACCCCTCTTTCCAAACCTTGATAGAGGCCTCGGTACTGCAGTTTGAGGCTCCGCTCCAAGAGGCCCCGTTTTCTCCGAAGGGCCTCCTCGAGGCCTTTTTGGAGATCCGCGGTGATGGACTTGAGCTCTGTGACCTCGATCCGGATGGAACGGCGGCCCCCTGGGTCAAAGAGATGGACGACGGTCGAGCCCATCCGAAGAGCGGAAAGGACCACCTGGTTGTCGGAGATGCTTTGGACTTCCACCACCTCGGGAGAGACCACAAGGACTTGAGCCCGTCCTTGCGTGGGGAGGGTCAGGGTTTTGGAGCGCTCTACTTGAAACAGAGTGAACCGGACTTGTTCGGAGGGGGGCTGGGCCCAGGCCGGACAGGACAAAAGGAGCGAAAACCCAAAGGCCGCAGCCGCCGGGAGAAATTTTCTACGGGATATCAAAATGGAGTTCTTTGACGATCCCTTCTTCCGCGTCGGGTCCCAGTTCAAAGGTGACCAGGAGCGTGTATTTCCCGGGCGGCAGGGGCTGCTCCCAGGTGGTTTCCGTCAGCCCCCGTTCACCCGGGAAGGTCTTGATGGCTTTGAGGCTGCCTTTCCCGGCCAGCCGATTCTCGGAATCCATCACGTGGAAGTTTCCGGTTAAGACCACCTCCGCGTTGCCGGTGTTCACAAACTCATAGAGAAACTTCATCGGCTGACCCTTCTGGGGGGCGGTAAACTCCAGCTTGGATAATTCTCCTTTTCGCTGGATCGTCCCTTCCACCTCGTAGATCAAGGTCACTCCCAGGCGAGGCACCGTAACCAACTGAACCTGAGGTTGGCTGGTATCTTTGGCTCCGGCCCGCTGGGCGGGAGATCCGATAAAGAACAGGTAAGCGCCGTAGCCGCCGGCTTTGATCTCAGGGGGAGGAGAAACGACAAAATTGAACTTCGCCGATTGACCGGCCGGAATAACGGCCCCTTCCCCTTCCACCAGCCGGATCCATGGGGCGCAGGAGTAGGAGGTTGTTCCAGGAGGAACCTCGTCCCGGATTGAAAAGCCCTCCGGGGTTCTTCGATTCCCCATATCGGCGATTTCGGTGGCGATCTGAATGGCATAGGTTCCGCTGTTCTTAATGGAAACGGTGCCGGCAGCGACCTCTCCGACTCTCTTCTTGAATCGAAAACGGCTGGGGGAGACGGCCATCCCGACCCCTGCTTCGGCCCACGAAGACCAGAGCAGACTCAAACCGATGAAGGTGATCAGAGCCAAACGGGTCAGGCGAGACCGGGTCATAGAGATTCCACTCGATAGGTGACGTTCGTTTGATAATCGCCCGCCTGCTGGCCCAGAGGGATCGACAGGTTGTAGATGAGGGTCAGCTCCTGGTTGGTTCCGGAGCCGTCGGAAAGAAAGACCCTCTGTTCCCCGAGGCTTAAGGGGCTCAGGTTCGGGAAATAAACGGTTCCGCTGCTGCCGGAGCTTGAAACCGAGAATCGGACTGACTCGATCGGCAGCTCTTTTCCCGAGGAGTTGAGCCATGGACCGCTGATTCGCTGATAGACAGCGTAGGACTTGGAAGAGGTGGAGGCAATCGTCAATTTGACCTGCCGCACCACGGTGTCCGATTCCGGCTCTCCGTGGGGTCCCAAGGATCGGGCGGTCCCGAAGTTTACCGTGAGATCTTTTTCCGCCCCGATGGGGGTGACCGTCAGGGTCACGGCCGCCGCGGCCGGCGAGGTGGCCACCGCCAGCCCCGCCAGGAGTACGGGCAGGTAGATCCAAAGGGGCCGGTTCATTTCAGTTTCCCTTCAATCTGAATGCGGGCCCGGTATTTTCCGCTGGGAATGATTCCTTTTGCGGAACTGGAATAGGTGATCGTGAACTGATCCGGGCCTCCCGGGGAGGAGAAGAGGATGGTTGGATCGGTGGTCAACCGGATCGGGGATTTGATCTCAGAGCGCCCTCCCTCAACCCCATCCGAGACGACGAACTGGATCTCTTCCAGATCCTCCCCCTCTTCGTTGGTCAATTTCTGCTCAAGCCATTGATGGATTTGGTAGGGGCCGGGCCGGTTGGCGTGAATCACCACTTTGGCCCTTTGAACCGCTGGGCCCGCATGGGGAAGAATCGGGCCCAACTGAATGGAAGCCCCCCCCTCTTCCGAGGAGGATTCCACATAGAAGACCGGTTCGATGTGGACCTCAAAATGGAGGGTCTGGGTGGCGGTGTCCAGAGCAAAGGCGAAAGGCAACCCGGCGCAGGCGGTCAACAGCAGAACCGATCCCAGGATCGATTTAAAGACCATCGCGAAGGGTGACAATCAGCAGGTTGCTTTGGGTGCCGGCCGGCGCCTCTTGGGTCAGCTTGGATCGCCAAAGAATGGACAGCTTGCCATCCAGACAACGCCTGCCGTGACCCTGCCCTCCTGTTTTGTCGGCCAGGCGGGTATCGGAGGTCTTGATGACCACGAACCCCGATTGGGCCTCGACCAACCTGGCGAAATCGGAATTTCCCAGGTTGGTATAGCCCTGCACATCTCCTTCCAGATCAGCGTTTGAAAAGAGGTTATCCAGCCTGGCGCTGAGGGCATTCTGAACCGTGCCGCTGGCCATGGTGTTGGCCTGAATCCGGTAGTCGACGCTCTGGGTGGTGCTCAGGGTGTCTTTGGTGAAATCATTGAAGGTCAGCGTAAAGGGACCGACTTCATCGGTGATGCTTAAAACCGGTGGAGCGTCCACCTCGCAGATGAGGGCCAAGGCCCCGGGATGGGGGGAGCTTAAGAAAACCGCCAGCGCCAGAAAAAGGAGCAGGATCTTTCGCACAGGGCAATTATAGCACACGGCCCGGAAGCGCTTCTCTTCCGGGCCGTGTGGAATGGGGACCTTTCCCTTTTTTGAGAAAGGGTTGCCCTTAGGCGTCCTTGAGGGTGGTGGTCAGGGTCGCGTTGCCGACCACTCCCGCTTGCAAATCGGCTTTGGCGAGGGCGTCCCAGCTAATAAAATACCTTCCTTGCATGATCTGACCGGAAACGCCGGTGGATGCCGGTTTGTTGGCCAAGGCGACCACGGTGGTCCCCACGATGACCGGATCTTCGGTTTTAACCAGGGTCGCATTGTTGGCAGTTCCATCGTTGACGTAGTTTCCGCCGACCGCCCGCAGATCGATGTTGGGAATGGCAACGCTGAGCTTGGCGGAAAGGGCTCCCGGCAGTGCGGCGTTTGGCATCGCGTTTGCCCTGACCTTATAGCCCACCACCTTGTTCTTGCTGATGGCGCCGGCTGCGCTACCCGTCTCCTCTTCAAATACCAGCTCGAAATTTCCAACCTCATCCGAAATGGACAGGATAGGGGCGACCTTTACGGTGACAGTGTCATTGTTATTGGATGATCCGGCCCAAACCCCAGGGTTCAGGCCCATGCTGAGGGAGAAAACCACCGCTGGGATTACGGCTTTTAATATCTGTCTCATCTTCATTTTACACCTCTCCCTAGAGTTTGGTTTTATGGTGTGACCGAAGCGCTTCCTTGTCTCACTTTAACTATACCCTAGGGAAGTATCATTTGTCAATAGGCAAATAGAATAATTTTAAATAATGATATTAAAACACTATTACACATGTAATCTAATATGGGATATGGAGTTGATGAATAAGAGATTAGCCGTGAATCAGCGGGTTTGGATCAAAACAGAAGGATTTTAAGCCTCTTTTAGAGTGAGAGTCAAGATGCTTGACTGGCTGCCGGAAGGTAAGTTCTGTGTGGCGGTGGCCTTCCAGGTGATAGGCAACTGTCCATTGACAACGGTGGTCCGAGTGCTCTGCTTATCGGCAAGGGGAACCGGAACGGTATCTACCGTCTGAAAACCGGCGGCATGCTCCTTGAGCTCGATATTCCCGGGCGTTCCCTGGTTTGTAAAAACTCCCACATCGGCCTGGACCTCAATTCCTTCCAGGGTGTTGGAGAGCTTGGCCGAAACCACCCCGTCGAAGGCGGAGGAGGAAAGGGTATTGCCATGGAGGCGGTACTCCACGGACTGAGCGGTGCTGGTCGTCCCCGCAGCTCCTTCTTTGAACGCGAGCGAGAAATCACCCGTGTCCTCCTTGAGGGAGAGCATCGGTTCGACCACGACGACGGTGACAGAACGGGAGATTTCGGCGGTTCTAGCCCCACACGGCTTGGCAAAACCGCCTAACAACAGGATCAAGCAGATCCCTATAAAGAAAAGCTTCTCTTTTAGAGTTTCGGCAGCCGGGCTGCCTTGTCTAGGCCCCATAGCTTTGCGTCCCACCCTTCCGGATGGTTTGCCCTTATCGTTCTCTCGAACTGTTTGTCTAAAGAACCAAGCCGCAAATGACAAAACAACTATAGCATGAATCCAAACCGGTGTGGCCTGGCGGCCAGTTTAATTTAAGCAGCCCTCCTTTTGGCCGTATATTAGCCGTAGATAAATTTAAATCATATATTGACATTTGAGAAACC
>CAYJTC010000079.1:0-7590 GCA_964372955.1 uncultured Planctomycetia bacterium
TCCCTGTCTCCCCTGTCTCCCCTGTTTCCCCTCTTTCCCCTGATAGGCCAATATGCTGCAGATCCTGGCGTGCGCGTACTGGATGTAGTAGACCGGGTTTTCGAGGGAATGCTGTTTGGCCAGCTCCAGATCAAACTCCAGGTGGGTGTCCGCCTTACGCAGAAGGAAAAAGAATCGGGCCGCGTCCTTTCCCACCTCCTGAATGACCTGGCTTAAGGTGGTGAACTCTCCCTCCCGCGTCGACATCGGGATCGTTTCGGCTCCCCGCTTCAAGGTACAGAGCTGAACGATCCGGACCTGAAGGGCCTCGGCTGGGAACCCCAATGCCTGCACCGCCGCTTTCAGGCGGGGAACGTAGCCGTGATGGTCCGGCCCCCAAAGATTGACCAGGAGCCGGAAGCCGCGTTGGAATTTCCGCCGGTGGTAGGCGATGTCGCCGGCGATGTAGGTGAGCCGGCCATCGGAGCGGATCACCACCCGGTCCTTGTCGTCCCCGAAGGCAGTCGACTTGAGCCACCAGGCCCCCTCTGAAAAGTACAGGACTCCCCGCCGCTTCAGGAGATTCAGCGATCGGTTCAAATAGGCCCAGCGGCGCAAGTGACTCTGCGGGAACCACCGGTCGAACCGGACCCCGAACTGGGTCAAGTCCTCTCCAATCACCCGGGTCAACTCTTTGACTCCGAAGGCCCGGGCCTGCTCCAAACCCCGGGGAGAGTCCAGACACCGGCGGCCGCCTGACTCCAGCCATTTCCGGGCCATATCGAAGAGATACCGGCCCTTGTACCCATCCTCAGGGAACTCTGCCGGCAGGCCGGCCTCCTGCCGGGCCCGGGCCAGAATGGAAGCCCCCAGCAGATCAATCTGGGTCCCCTCATCATTCAAGTAATATTCCCGAGTCACGGCGTAGCCGGCGAAAGCAAGCAGGTTGGCCAAAGCCTCCCCCACCGCCGCCTGCCGGCCATGCGCCACGGAGAGAGGTCCCGTGGGGTTGGCGCTGACGAATTCCACCAGCGCCTTCCTTCCCCCACCCAGGTCCGGCCGGCCGTAATCGGGCCCTTCGGCGATCACCCGCTCGAGGGTCTGGAAAAGATAGCTTTCTTTAAGGAAGAAATTGATGAAGCCGGGTGGTTTGACTTCGAGCCGTTCGATCTGATCTTTGAGGGGAGACTCCTTTAACAGCAGGTGGAGTCGGGTGGAAATCGATTCGGCGATCTGTAAAGGAGGCTGCCGGAGCACAGAGGCCAGCTGAAGCCCGACGGAAGTGGCCAGGTCTCCGTGAGAACGGTTGCGGGGAATCTCCAAAACGATCGCCGACTCCGGGGACCTCTCGGAGGGCGGAGCCAGTTCCCGGACCGCCCGACGGATCAGCTCCTGGAGGGCCTCTTCTAGTTTTTCTTTTTGGGAATGCGCAATCGGGGGGCGTCCGCCCATAGCCGTTCCAGACCGTAGAAGTCGCGGATTTCGGTAGCGAAGATGTGGGCCACCAGCGAACCGTAATCCAAAAGAAGCCAGCTCCCTTCCTGGCGGCCTTCCAGGTGGCCGGGCCTTTCTCCCAAAGAGGAAAGCTTTTCCTCGATCCCTTCGGCGATGGCGCGGATCCTCCGGTCCGAGGAGCCGGTGCAGATCACGAAGAAATCAAAGCTGAAGGACAGCCGCCGCAGGTCCAGGATGACCACCTCCTCGGCCTTCATCTCCGAGGCCGCCTGAGCCATGAGGATCGCGGCTTGCCGGGTCGTCAGGGCTTGCGCTGCTATGACTTGCTGAGGATGCGGTAAAGTCCCGTTCCGCAGTCCGGGCACTTGCCTTTCATGGCCGGGCGCCCGTTCTTCATCGTCACCTTCTGGGCGTCCTGCATCTCTTTCGAGGCCTTGCACTTGACGCAGTAGGCTTCCATGATTCCAGAGTCTCCTTTTGGTTAACCGGGTTGGATCTCAAACAACGGGGGAAATGTATCATGCCGCTAGAACCCTGTCAACCCCGCCCCTCGCCTCAAGCAATGTTGCCGACGATCTCCTCCAGCAGATCCTCTAACGTGACCAACCCCAGCCCCTTCCCCTGCGAGTCCACCACAATGGCGATCTGAACCTTGCGCCGCTGGAACTCCTGCAGCAGTTCGGTCACCCGCATCTGCGGCGCGACCTCGAAGGGAGGATGGATCAGGTCCTGCAGGACGATCAGCCACCCCTCCCGCCAGATGTGAAGGATCTCCTGGGCGTGAAGGGTCCCGATGATCCGGTCCGGAGAGTCCCGCCAGACCGGAATCCGGGAGTGGCCCTGTTCGGTGAAGACGGTCAGTACCTCGTCATGAGCGGCCCCTTCCGGGATCGCCACCATCTGATCCCGAGGGACCATGACGTCGCTGACCTTCAGGTCTCCAAACTCAAAGATCCGCTGCAGCATCCGCCGCTCATGCTCCCCCAGAACCCCCTCCTCCTTGCCCATCTCGATCATCAGCTTGAGTTCCTCTTCCGTCACCAACGGAGATCGGGCCTGCATCGGCAGGCCTACCTTTCGGAAAAACCAATGGGTCAACCGGATCATTCCCTGAGCCACCGGTTGGAAGAGGTTCACCAGCACCCGCATCGCCGGGGCGACCCCCAGGGATACCTGATCCGCGTGCCGGGCCGCGTAAACTTTCGGGATGATATCGGTTAACAGAAGGATCAGCGTCCCAGACAACAGGGAGGAGACCACCACCCCCATCCGCTCGCCCCAGGCGATCACACAAGCAGCGGTCACCAAACTGGTCAAGGCGGCGTTGATGAAGTTGCTCCAGACCAAGATGGTCGCGATCACCTGGTCCATCTGAGCCACCAGCCCCTGGACGATCCGGGCCCCCGGCACGCCCCGGTCCACCCTGTGCCGCAGCCGCAGCTTGGAGATCCCCACCAGGGCAATCTCCGACAAGGACAGGAAGGAGGAGATCGCCAGGAACCCGATGACCAACAGGATCTCAGCTAAACTCATCGGTAGAGACGATGCTCCTGGATGTAGCGGCGGACCGGTTCCGGGACCAGTCCTTCGATCGGTTGGCCGCTCTGGACCCTGCGCCGGATCTCCGAAGCGGAGATCGGCGGCGTTTCCACCGGGATCTCCCGAACTCCGGGCGGATAATCGGAAATGGCGGAAGCCCCGGGACGTGGAATCACGACGAATTGAACCTTTTGGAGCAGCTCATCGATCTGGCGCCAGCTCTTGAGCTCCCGGGCCGTGTCGGAGCCCAGCAGGAGGAACCACTCGGCGCCCGAAAAGCCGACTTGCGCTTGAAGCTGGCGGACGGTGTCCAGGGTGTAAGAGGGACCGGCACGGTCCAACTCGATCCGGCAAAGGCGGAAGGACCCGATTTCTTGGATAGCCAACTCCACCATGGCGGCTCGGTCCTCGGCGCTGGCCACGCTCTCCCTCTTCTTAAGAGGAGAGACGCGAGCCGGAACCCAGAGCACGGGGTCCAACCTAAGAGAATCCCGCGCCCCCTGGGCCAGGAGCAGATGCCCGTTGTGGACCGGGTCGAACGTTCCCCCCAGGATGCCGATGCGCATCGTCACCTCACCTGACCCGATCCAATGATGACGTACTTGTACGAGGTCAGCTCCTCCAGTCCCATCGGCCCACGGGCATGGAGCTTATCGGTGGATACGCCGATCTCCGCCCCCAGCCCGAACTGGCCTCCATCAGTGAACCGGGTGGAGGCGTTCACATAGAGGCAGGCGGAATCGAGACTGTTCAAAAACTCCTCGGCTCGGGCTTTCGAGCGGGTGACGATCGCCTCCGAATGGCTGGAGCTGTACCGGCGGATGTGCTCGATCGCTTCCTTGAGCGACCTCACCACCTTGACTGACAGAATCAGGGCCAGGTACTCGGTGGCCCAATCGGCCTTTGAAGCCGGCTTGACCGGAAATCCTTTTAAGATGCGGCGGGTCGCCGGGTCACCCCGAAGCTCCACGCCGGCCCGAAGGTATCGCCGCGCCATCCGGGGCAGAAAGAGGGGGGCCGCCTTCCGGTGGACCAGCAAGGTCTCCATCGCGTTGCAGACGCCGGGCCGCTGGACCTTCGCGTTGTAGCAAATCGCCTCGGCCATTTCTAAATCGGCCCCTTCGTCCACGAAGGTGTGGCAGATCCCCTTGTACTGCTTGATCACCGGCACCTTCGCCTTGGCGACGATCTGGCGGATCAGCCCCTCCCCTCCTCGGGGAATCACCAGGTCCACGAGCCCTACCTCCCCCAGCAGGTGATCCACCGCCCGCCGGTCGGGGGTCCAGACCAGTTGGATCGTTCCTTTGGGCAGGCCGGCCGATCGGGCCGCCCGCTCCAATCGGCGAAAGATCGCCCGGTTGGAATGGATCGCCTCGGACCCGCCCCTCAGGATCACGCTGTTGCCGGATTTCAGGCACAGCCCCGCGCAGTCCGCGGTCACGTTGGGACGGGCCTCATAGATGATCCCAATGACTCCGAGAGGAACCCGGACCTTGGCGATCTTCAGGCCGTTGGGGCGCTTCCAGCGCCGGATCACCTGCCCGACCGGATCCGGAAGTTTCGCCACCTCCCTTAACCCTTCCGCCATCTCCCGGATCCGTTTTTCATCGAGCAGGAGGCGATCCAGGAGAGCCTCGGAGATCCCTCGAGTCCGGGCCGCCCGAATGTCCCTCTGGTTGGCGGCCAAGATCTCCTTTCTGCCCTTCTCCAAGCTCTCGGCCATCGCCCGCAGGGCCCGGTTCTTGACCGCAGTCGGAGTCTGGGCCAGCGCGGCTGAAGCCTCTTTGGCCCGGCGCGCCATCGACCCGATGATTGAGCTCAAATAGGCCATTGTTTCATTCCCTCTTTAAGATCACCAGCGAATCCCGGTGAATCACCTCTGCGGCCTTCCGGCCCAGGATCTGAGCGACCGCCTCGCTCTTTAATCCCTGAATCTTCTCCAACTCAGAGTGGGAATAGCCGACGATCCCCCGGCCGAACTCCCGGCCTGATTCGTCAGCGACACGGACCAGGTCTCCCCGCCGGAAGCTTCCTTCCACCGCCTGGACTCCGGAAGCCAGCAAAGATCGGCCCTGGCGGCTAAGCGCCTCCCGGGCTCCGGCATCCACTCGAACCATCCCTTTGGGCTTTCCGGTGAAGGCAACCCATCGCTGTTTCGATTTAAGCGCCCCTGCCTTCGCCGGCAGGAACCAGGTCCCGGTGGCCAGTCTTCCGGAAATCAGCTCAATCAGGCTGTTTCGGACCCGACCGTTGATCAGAACCATCGGGATGCCGCTGGCCATCACGATCCGGGCCGCTTCCAGTTTCGTCCGCATCCCGCCGGTGGAGACCGCCTTGCCGGAACCGCGGGCCGCCCGTTCCAATTCCGGAGTGATCTCCGTTACCCAGGAAAGCGGCTCCCGGGGGCCGACCAATCGGTCCACGTCGCTGAGCAAAACCAGCAGATCGGCGCCCACCAACGTGGCGATGTGGGCCGACAGGACATCGTTGTCCCCGTAGCGGATCTCCTCGACCGAGATCGTGTCATTCTCATTGATGATCGGAACCACACCGGCCTTGAGCAAAGTCAGCAAAGTCGATTGGGCGTTCAGGTACCTGCCGCGGGCCTCCAGATCCTCCCGGGTCAGAAGCAGCTGCGCGGCGTGGAATCCCTCCTCCTCGAACTGGGCAGTGTACCACTGCATCAGCAGTCCCTGTCCGGTGGCGGCGGCCGCCTGCAGGTGGGATAGATCCTGGGGCCGCTTCTTCAATCCCAGGATCCCCATCCCCACCCCAATCGCCCCGGAGGTAACTACGATCACCTCCTTTTTCTGCTTCCGGAGGCCGGCGATCTCGGAGGCGAGCGACTGGACCCCCTGCCGGGTCACCTGAGAGGAATCGGCGTCGGTCAGGACCGAGGTCCCGACCTTAACGACAATCCGCCGGATCTTCTGCAGTTCAATCATCCCGTTTTCCTTTATCCAATTCTTTCCGGATCCGCTCCAACAGCTTCGGGATCCCCTCCCCGGTCTTGGCGGAGATCGGCAGCGCGGTTGCCTTCACTTTCTTGCAGAACCGGGCCAGATTCGCGGCCGCGGCCGGTTCATCCATCTTGTTGGCCACCACCAACTGCGGCTTCTCCAACAGTTTCGGGTGATAGGCCTTCAGCTCCGCGTTCAGGATCCGGTGATCCTCCACCGGGTCCCGGCCCTCCTGCGCCGCCATGTCCACCAGATGAACCAGGATCCGGGTCCGCTCGATGTGTCTTAAAAAATCCAGGCCTAAGCCCTTGCCCTGGTGGGCGCCCTGGATCAGCCCTGGCACGTCCACCGCAACGATCGAACGGCTGGAAGGAAGCTCCACCGCCCCCAGCGCCGGCGAGAGCGTGGTGAATGGAAAGGGGGCAATCTTGGGCCGGGCCTTTGAAATCTTGGAGATCAGGGTCGATTTGCCGGCGTTGGGAAGGCCGACGATCCCGACGTCGGCCACCAGCTTTAACTCCAGCCGCAGTGGGCAGCGCTCTCCGGGAGCCCCTTCCATCCGATGGGATTCTCCCTTGCAGACGGTTCGATTGGCGTTTCCGACCCCGCCGGCCCCGCCCCGAGCCACCACCACCTCCTCGCCCGGATGGATCAGATCACGGATCAGATTGCCGGTCAGCGCATCCCGGAGGAGGGTGCCCAATGGAACTTCAATCCGGCAGACCGCGCCTCGGGCTCCATGTTTTCTCTTGGAAGAGGCGTGGCCTCCCGAACCGGCTCGGAAATGGCGTTGGGCTTGAAAATCCAGAAGGGTGGTCAGCTGCGGATTGGCCCGGACGAGAACATCTCCTCCCCGTCCTCCGTCCCCTCCATCAGGGATGGGGTAGCGGGTCCAGCGGTCCTGGTAGAAGGAACGGCACCCCTTGCCGCCGCGCCCGGCTTCCACCAAGATTTCGGCCTGGTCGATGAAGCGAACGTTAATGGGGGACAGTCCCCGAGGGGATACCCTACGCGGTAGGGTGTCCCGCTGGGGGCTGTCCCCATACTGCGATCACTCGGGGTTTCGGGAAAACAACCACACCGTCCCGCAGGGCGAACAGGGTGTCGTCTCCGCCGCGCCCAACGTTTAAGCCCGGCTTGAAGCGGGTCCCCCGCTGGCGGATTAAGATGGAACCGGTGGTGACAAACTCCCCCCCGTAGGCTTTGATCCCCAGCCGTTTGGAATTGGAATCGCGCCCGTTTTTGGTGGACCCCTGTCCTTTAGTGTGCGCCATTGAAGGAAATCTCCGTGATCTTCAGGCGCGTCAGGAGCTGACGATGGCCCACCTTCCGGTGGTACCCCTTGCGCCTCTTGTATTTAAAGTTGATGACCTTCGGCCCCTTTCCCTGCTCTACGATCTGGGCCTTCACCGCTCCCCCTTGCACCAACGGACGGCCCACCTCAAAGCGGTCCTCTTTCCGGATCGCCAGAACCTGCTCTAAAGTGATCGGGGAGCCGGCCTCTCCCCCGAGTCGCTCCACATCCAGGAGCATCCCGGGAGTCACCTTGTACTGCTTACCTCCAGTAAGAATAACGGCGTATTCAGTCATGGTAAGCTCTGAGTTCCAAAAATTCAGGATACCACGCCCTCCCCTTCCTTAACAAGGGGAGATCTCA
>CAYJTC010000080.1:0-7534 GCA_964372955.1 uncultured Planctomycetia bacterium
CCGGATCCCAGGAACCGGTCCAGGGTCCGGGCCTTGGTCGGGGACTCCACGATCACCAGCGCCCCCTTCTTTGGCCGGACAGCTGGGGGTTTACGCATGAGGCCTCCTGAGCCATTCGGCGTTCGAGAGGTGGCCAACTTTATAAGCTGTCCGGCCTTCTCTGAGGGGAAAACCCCGCCCGGTTTTCCCCTCAGGGCTCCCCAATCCGGCAAGAGCCATCGGTCCCATTGGGGGAGATTTCCCATCTCCCCCAATACGCCCCCTCTTCCAGAGGAATCCCGGCCGGACAGCTGGGGGTTTACTTTTCTTTCCAGAGGAACCGCCGCCGACGAAATGGACGATCTCCACTTGGTCTCCTTCTTTTAAGCCAGCGCGAGCCAGCTCCTCCCGCTTGAGGATATTCAGATTCAGCTCCACCACCACCAGCTCCGGTTTGAGCTTAAGTTGCTCCAGAAGCTGGGGCAGATGGGTTCCCTCTGAAAGCTCCATCGGATCCCCATTGACGATGATCCTCACCCCGTCCCTCCCGTCAAAAAGTGCCTGGCACTTTTTGACGCTTTTTGGCTCATGTCCGGGAGTACCCCTGCCCCGGGATCTGCCGGAGCAGACCTTTAAGCTCCAGGGAGGTCAACAAGGAGAACAATTCCGGCGCCTCCCAAGAGCCGGACCGGGCCAGATCCTCGGCCATCACCCCGGCTCCGGCTGGAACCGCTTTATAGAGGGCCGCTTCCTCTTCCGAGAGAAAGACCCCGGCCGGTTCCTCCAGCGCCGGAGCCTGCTTGAACTTTTTCAGATAAGCCTTGAGCGCCGGGGTCAACTCCTCCAGGACATCCTCAGCCTCCTCCACCAACTTCGCCCCGTCTTTCAAGAGCCGGTGAGTTCCCCGGCTCTGTTCGACGCCGATCGGCCCTGGCACCGCGAACACCTCCCGCCCCTGCTCAGCCGCCATCCGGGCGGTAATCAAGGCCCCGGAGCGTTCCGGCGCCTCCACCACAACAACCCCCAGGCTCAGGCCGGAGATGATCCGGTTCCTCTTCGGGAAATTCCATTTTTCAGGCTCCATTTCCATCGGGAATTCTGAAACCAAAGCCCCTGAAGCGGCGACCTGCTCAGCCAGTCCCCGATGCTGGGGCGGATACAAAAACTGGAAACCGTGCCCCAGGACCGCGATCGTCCGGCCGCCGGCTTCTAAGGCCCCGGCATGAGCGGCCCCGTCGATCCCCTCGGCCAGCCCGGAAACGACCGTGATCCCGCGCCGGGCCAGCTCAAAGGCCAGCCGCCGCGCGGCTTTAAGCCCGTAGCCGGTGGCGGATCGGGTTCCGACAATCGCCACCGCGGCGGCATCTTCCTCCAAGAGGGTCCCCTTCACATAAAGGACCGCCGGCGGGTCCGGGATCTTCTTGAGCAGCTCCGGATAACCCGGATCTTTAAGATAGATTGTTTTCAATTCCCCAGTTTCCCGGTTTCTGAATTTCCCAGTTTTTCAAGGATTTCCTCAGCCACCTCCTGCACGGACCGCTCCGAGGTATCGACCGTCAGGTCCGCCTTCGCGTAAAAAGGGGCCCGAAGAGCCAGCAGATCCTGCACCCGGCTTCCCAGGTCCTGTCCCTTCAACAGCGGCCTGGAGGGGAGCGTGGAGAGTGTGCGCTGGATGATGATGTCCGGCCGAGCGCTCAGACAGACCAGAATCCCTTTTTCCTTCAGCCGCCGGACGTTCTCCTCCTGCAGCATCACCCCGCCGCCGGTGGCGATCACGTGGTTTTCCAACCGGGAGGCCCAATCCACCTCCTGCGCCTCCCGCTTCCGGAAACCGGCTTCCCCCTCCTGGGCAAACAGCTGGGCCACCGACTTGCCCGCCCGGCGGGCGATCCGCTCGTCCAAGTCGACGAAAGACCGGTCCAGCCGGCGGGCCAGCAAACGGCCCACCGCCGACTTACCGGTCCCCATGAACCCGACCAGGACAATGTTCTTCATCGGAAGGTCCTGGTCGTTGCGAGCGAACGCAGTGAGCGAAGCAACCTCTGAGATTGCTTCGTCCCCTTCGCTTCGCTCTGGGTCCTCGCAATGACACTATGCCTAGAATGCAACAACTTGTCTGAGATAGCCTTTGTAGTTCCGCCGAACTTCCTTCAGGCTGTCCCCGCCGAACTTTTCCAGGAAAGCCCGGGCCAGCTCGAAGGCCAGGACTGCCTCGGCGACCACGCCGGCCGAGGGGACAGCGCTGACGTCGGAGCGCTCCACCGTCGCCTGGAACGGCTTCTTGGTCCGGATGTCCACGCTCATCAGGGGACGGCGCAGGGTGGACAGCGGCTTCATGTGGATCTTGAACAGGATCGGCTCTCCGGTTGTCATCCCCCCTTCGAAGCCGCCGGCCCGGGAGGTCTTTCGGTAGAAACCGCGGGCCTTCGAATAATAAATCTCGTCATGCAGCTTCGAGC
The DNA here is from genome assembly GCA_964372955.1 of uncultured Planctomycetia bacterium. Lineage (GTDB taxonomy): Bacteria > Omnitrophota > Gorgyraeia > 1-14-0-20-64-10 > 1-14-0-20-64-10 > CAYJTC01. Next base: position 2,439 of record CAYJTC010000080.1, read on the forward strand.
CGAGCACCTGAGAGACCCGGACCCCCTCGCCCCCCTCGACCGCCTTGATCGCCTGGATCGACATCAGGGCCCCGGCGATTCTTGCGTCCAACTTCCGGTCGAATTGGACATGGGAGCCCAGCCCCACCGGAACACCCAGGGCCACCACCTCCACGGTCCCGCCCACCGTATCCCCGTCCGCCTTGGCCTTGTCGATCAGGCGGATCATCCGGGCCTGCGCTTTCGGGTCGGCGCAGCGCAAAGGAGACTCTTCCGACCGGGCCCGGATCCGGCTGAAGAGAATCCCCTCCAACTTCGCATCGATCCCCCCCATCCGGATCACATGGCTGAAGATCTCTACTTGGAATTCCCGCAGGAACCGTTTGGCCACAGCGCCCACCGCCACCCGGGCGGCCGTCTCCCGGGCGGAGGCCCGCTCCAGGATATTCCGGACATCCTCCTGCCCGTACTTGAGGGCTCCGGTTAAATCGGCATGGCCCGGACGAGGCCGCGTGACCTTCGGCAGTTTGTCGATGGAGGCGTCCTTGTTGGCGATCTGAAGAGTGATGGGAGAGCCGATCGTCCGGCCGAATCGGATGCCGGAGAGGATCTGCACCCGGTCCATCTCGATCGAGGTCATCCGGGCTCCCCGGCCGTAGCCCAGTTGGCGGCGCTTGAGCTCATCGTCGATGAAGGAAGCGGGAAGACTCAAGCCGGCCGGCATCCCTTCCAGGATGGCGGTCAGACAGATTCCGTGCGACTCACCGGCCGTCAAATATCTGAGCATGAACGTCCCTCTTGAAAGTTAAAACTCAAAACGTAAAAGGTAAAACCACAATTCAAAATTTTAAACTTTACGTTGTAGTTTTTCCTTTTTCCTTTTACCTTTTTCCTTCCTTATGACCCGCCGAGAAGATTCCAATACCAGTTGATGACCGCCTCCCCCCAGAACAGGGCCGCCAGACTCCCGACCGACAAAAAAGGGCCGTAGGGGATCAGGTCTCGGCCCCGCCGGAACTTCAGCCACAACCCGATCACGGAACCTAGCATCGGACCCAGGAACAGCAGGACCAGCAGGACCTTCCCCCATCCCAAGAAAGCTCCGACCATCCCCATCAGCCACAGGTCCCCGCCTCCGACCGCTTCTTCCTCACCGATCGATTCCAGCTTCTTCCGGAAAAGCCGCTTGCCGACGGAGGCCATTCCGTAAACGAAGGCCGCTCCCGCCGCCGCCCCCAGCAGGCCCCTCTGGAAACCGATCCAGCGGCTCTCCGTCCCGTGCAGGGCCGGCGCCAGGGCGCTCAAAACCAGCCCCGCGATCAGGCCCGGTTTCGTGACCTCGAAGGGGATGACCATCTCCCGGATGTCGATTGCCGAGATTAAGATCAGGGCCGCCCCTAACCCCGCGTAGATCGGGGTCAAAGGACTTAATCCCCAACGCAGCCAGACCGCCAGGAACCAGAGACCGGTTGCCGCTTCCACCGCTGGGTAAAACCGGGAAATCCTCGCCCCGCAGAAACGGCATTTCCCTTTCAACCGCAAAAAGCTCAGCACCGGGATGTTGTCGTGCCAGAAGATGATCTTCCCGCACGCCCGGCAATGGGACCGGCCCCGGACCACCTGTTCGCCGGCCGGCAGCCGCCAGACACAGACGTTCAGGAACGATCCCACCATCAACCCGACTCCAAAAACCAAAAAACCAAACACTTTAAAGTCCGATCAAAATGGTCTCAGATGCAAGGCGCGCACAAGCGACCGCGGAGGCGTACGTTGGCAGGGTACGCCGCACAAGGAAGCGCAGCGCGCAACGCAGCAGATGAGCCACTTTCATCGGACATGCAACAACCGGTTAATCGCGTTCACGTACGCCTTCGCCGAGGCCTCAATGATGTCCGTAGAGGCGGCACGGCCATGCTCCACCCGGCCGTTGGCCGAGAGCTTCACCGTCACCTCTCCCAAGGCATCCTTCCCCGAGGTGACCGACTGGATGGTGTAATCCTGGAGCTTGCCCTTGAAGGAGATCAGCCGGTCGATCGCGTTGTAGCAGGCGTCCACCGGCCCGTCTCCGCTGGCGGCCCCCTGCAGGGTTTTCCCCTGGGGGGTTTTCAACCGGATCGTCGCGGTGGGGATGACCCCGGTTCCGCTGGCCACATGCAGGTATTCGACTCGGAACCGCTCCGGCACTTCTGAGATTTCATCCTCCACTAAGGCCGACAGGTCGCCGTCGAACACCTCTTTCTTCTTGTCAGCCAGCTGCTTGAACCGCTCGAAGGCCCGCTCCAGCCGGTTCTCATCCAGCCGGAAACCCATCTCCTTGAGCCGCGCCACGAACGCGTGCCGGCCGGAATGCTTGCCCATCACCAGCTTGGACTCGCCCCAGCCGACCTCTTTGGGAGTCATGATCTCGTAAGTCTTGCGATGCATGAGGACTCCGTGCTGATGGATCCCCGACTCGTGGGCGAAGGCGTTTCCTCCCACGACCGCCTTGTTGGGCTGGACCAGGAACCCGGTCAGCTTGGAGACCAGGCGGCTGGCCCGGTAGATCTCCTCGGTGTGGATGCCCGTCTGTACCTTGAACAGGTCCTTGCGAACCTTCAGGGCCATCACCACCTCTTCCAGACTGGCATTGCCGGCCCGCTCCCCGATTCCATTGATCGTGCACTCGATCTGCCGGGCTCCGTTGGCCACCGCCGCCAGGCTGTTGGCGGAGGAGAGCCCCAAATCGTTGTGGCAATGGACCGAGATGACCGCCTTCGAGATGTTAGGCACGTTCTCCCGGATCGAGCGGATCAGCGCCCCGAACTGCGAGGGAATCGCCCAGCCGACCGTGTCGGGAACGTTGACCGTCGCGGCCCCGGCGCCGATGACCGCCTCGTAGACCCGGTAAAGGAATTCCTGCCGGGTCCGGGCTGCGTCCTCCGCGGAGAATTCCACGTCGTCGGTGTATTTGCGGGCGAGCTTCACCGCCGCCACCGCCAGGCGCACGATCTCATCCTCCGCCTTGCGCAGCTTGTACTTCATGTGGATCTCAGAGGTGGCTACGAAGGTGTGGATCCGCGCGCGCCGGGCCGGCCTCAAGGCTTTGCCGGCCGCCTCGATGTCTTTCGGGACCGCGCGGGACAAGCTGGCGATCACCGGCCGCCGGATCTCTCTGGCGATCGAGTGAACCCCTTCAAAATCTCCGGGAGAGGAAACGGCGAACCCGGCCTCGATCACATCCACCCCCAGCCGGTCCAGCTGGCGGGCCACCTCCAGTTTCTGCTGAGGGTTCAGCGAAGCCCCGGGACACTGCTCCCCGTCCCTGAGCGTCGTGTCAAAGATAACGACCCGGTTAGACATCTTCACCCCCGTATCCCGCTCTTGTCTTTACTGGATACTTTGACACTGGACACCGGCAACGCCTTTTGGCCCTGACTGATCCACGGCATCATCGAGCGCAGGCGACCGCCGACGAGCTCAATCAAATGCCGGTCCCACTCGGCCAGCTTCTTCTTGAAAACCGGCCGGCCCGCCGCGTACTCGGCAACCCACTCCTTCGAGAATTTCCCGGACCGGATCTCCTCGAGAATCTTCTTCATTTCCTCTCGGGTCGACTCGGTGACGATGCGGGAGCCGCGCGTCAGGCCCCCGTAGCGGGCCGTCTCGGAAACACGGGACCACATCCCCGGGATCCCCTGCGCGTAGATCATGTCCACGATGAGCTTGAGCTCATGGAGGCACTCGAAATAGGCCAGCTCCGGCTGATAGCCGGCTTGCTGGAGGGTTTCGAATCCGGCCTTGATCAGCTCAGTCACCCCGCCGCAGAGGACCGTCTGCTCGCCGAACAGGTCGGTCTCGGTCTCCTCGGCAAAGGTGGTCTCCAGGACCCCCGCCCGGGTGGAGCCGATCCCCTTGGCGTAGGCCAGCGCCACCGAGAGGGCCTGGCCCGAAGCGTCCTGATGGACCGCCACCAGACTGGGCACCCCGCCTCCCTCCGCGTAGAGCTGGCGCACCAGCGATCCCGGCCCCTTGGGGGCGACCAGGAAAACATCCACATTCTGGGGCGGGGCGATCTGCTGGTAATGGATGTTAAACCCGTGGGCGAAGGCCAGCGCCTTGCCCGTGGTTAAGTGCTTGACGATCGACTCCTGGTACACGGCCGGCGCCACCATATCTTGGAGAAGAACCATGATGACTTGCGCCTCGCGCGCCGCCTCCTCTGCCGAAACCGGCTTAAAGCCGTCCTCGACCGCTTTGTCGTAGTTGGGTCCGCCGGGCCGCTGGGCCACCACCACGTCCAGTCCGGAATCCTTTAAGTTCAGCGCATGCCCCCGCCCTTGGATTCCATACCCTAAGATCGCAATCCGTTTCCCCTTCAATACGTTCAGATCCGCGTCCTTGTCGTAATAGATCTTAGCCACTTCTAGTTTCCTCCTTCTGCAGCCGCTGAGTCGTGGCTGCGGCTAGGGGAGGCCGCGCCTGTGGGCGGGATATCTCTGGATGAAAGCTTAGAGGAAACCGCACCACTTGTAATCTCTGAGTCGCGGCTTAAAGCAACACGCCCGGTCCGCACAATTTCTTTGATCCCGTAGGGTTTGACCAGCTCCAGGAAGGTCTTGACCTTGGCGGAGTCCCCGACTAAAACCAGGGTCAAGGAGATCACTCCCACGTCAGCCACCTCCGCCTTCATCGCCTCGGCGATCTCCACCACCTCGGGCCGGGTCTTGGGGGTGACCGACACCTTGGTCACCAGCAGCTCCCTTTCCAGGGGCTGCTCCCGGGTCAGATCCTGGACGGTGATCACATCGATGATCCGGTTGAGCTGCTTCTTGATCTGCTCGATCGTCTTGTCGTCCCCGTCCACCACGATCGTCATTCGGGAGGCGGTCGGATCCTCCGTCTCCCCCACCGCCAGCGAATCGATGTTGAAGCCGCGCCCGGCGATCAGGGTGGAGATCCGGGCCAGCACCCCGAACTTGTTCTCCACCAGCACCGAGATCACATGTTTAGGCACCGAAATCACCTCGTCACAAAGGGTCAGGCACTTTGGTACAAGTCGCGTACCAAAGATGCCAGACCCTAAGCCATGTCCAGGATCATCTCGTCGATCGCCTTGCCCGGCGGGATGATCGGGAACA
>CAYJTC010000081.1:0-3688 GCA_964372955.1 uncultured Planctomycetia bacterium
AACTGCCTACCGAAGACCAGAGCCCCACCCCGTTCTTGGCCTTCACGTTGAAGAAGTAACTGACCCCGTGAATCAGAGACAGATCGGTCCGGGTGATTTCCGTGGAGGTGCCCGCCGAGGTCCAAGGCACGATCACCGGGCCGGTGGCACTGTCCCGCCGGATCCGATACTGATACTCCGCGATCCCGGTCTCCGGGTCGGAGCTGGACCATTTGGCATGCAGGGTGGTGGTGGAAGAGGTGTAAACCCCGTCATCGGTGACTACAGGCGTCACCGGCGGGGTGTTATCCACCACCCAGGTCCCTTTCGACACCAGGCCTGTGTTCGCGGATTTGTCCTGCGCCCAGAGATAAACGTTGTAGCGCCGCCCCGCGGTGGAGGCCTTGAAACTCACCTGCCACTTCACCGTCAGGGTTGTCCCTGCCCCGCTCACCTGCGTCTGGCTGGCATCCAGCCGACCCTGGCTGTTCTGAAGAACATTAGCTGATCCAGGCGCCACCCCGCCGGTCCAGGCGGTACCGGCGTCGTTCATGAGATAAAGTTTGTTGGATCTGCGGACGTACCGGAGATAGACCGCGTTCGCGCCGGAGGAGGTCGTGTTGACCAGCAGACGCGCCTCCGACAGATCCCTCCACCCATCGGCGTCCGTGTAGGTGGCGGTGATCGTGACCCACTGATCCGGCGTTGACTGCCCGTTCCCCGGCGTCACGCTCCCTACCTGCGGCGGCGCTCCAAAGGCCAAGGCATTCCCCAGGAACCACTCCATGCTGATCCCTGCGAAGAGAACCCAGAGAGACAATCGGATCTTGGTGTTTAACATTCTTCGTATTTTCAACAATAAATTTACACAAGATTTCCATTTTTGTCAAGTGCAGAATGAAAAATATTTCTATTATTGGAAAATAGGGGGCAAAGGAAAGGTGGACCTGGCACCTTTTAGGGCTAAAGGGGGCTGGCCCCTTTAGGGGTAGGTGATCGGGACGCGGAAGGTCTTGCGCTTCTTCCAGGCGGAGGGAAACGGAGGGAAGGGGGAGGCGGCCTGGACCGCCTGCACCGCCAGCCGATCGAGGAGGCGGGATCCGGAGCTGACGACTTGGGGACGGCCTACCAGGCGGCCGTCCGGCCGGAGGGCAAAGTGGACTACCACCGTGCCGGAGGCGCGGGCCAGAGGGGCCTGGGCCTGGGCGACCGCCTGGATTAAGTCCACCATCCTTCCATAATAGTGCAGGCCCTCATCGACAGGGGCCGCTGACCGGCCCTCCTGCCCCGGGCCCAAGAGTGATTCCTGGCGGCTGCCGGTCAAGACGTGGGGAGTCAGAAAGACCACCAGCTCGGTCTTCTTGACCGTTTCCTTGGTGGAGCGGAAAGGAATCCCCAAGACCGGCAGGTCCCCCAGGAACGGGATCCGCTGCTGGTCCTTGGAGACCTCATCCTTGATGAGCCCCCCTAAGATCACCATCCCGCCATCCTCCACCATGAGCACCGTCTCGGCCTCGGTGGTCTCGACGATCGGGACCTCATTCTTCTGGCCGGTGGTCAGCGTGCCGGTGCGGGAGCTGACCTCCGGGCGGATCTTCATGGAGACGAACCGGTCCCTCGAGATGGTGGGGGTGACGAACAGCTTGACGCCGATGTCGATAAAGTTGACCGTCTCAGCGGTGACGGCGGTGCCGGTGCCGGTCTGGGAGATCTGGGTGGTGACGTAGGGCTCCTTGGAGCCGACTAAGATTTTGGCCTCCTGGTTATTCAGGACGGTGATGCGCGGCTCGGAGAGGATCCGGGTGTTGCCGAAGGTGCGCAGGGCCTCCACTAGAATCTTGTAATCTCCCGCGCTGCTCAGGGCCGCCTGCGCTATTTTAAGCGACCCGCCGGCGGTCAGGTTCAGGGCGTTGGGTCCTTTGATCGTGATGTTCTCCCGGGCCAGCACCTCCCAGTCGATCCCGAGCTGGAATTTATCGGAGAGGGTCACCTGCAGGATCTTGGCGTCGATCAACACCTGCCGGGAGCGCTCATCGAAGGCCTGGACGATCCGGCCGATCTCCTCCAGCTTCGCCGGATAGTCGGTGACCGCCGCCTGGTTAGAGCGCTCATCAGCCAACACCCTGCCCACCCCTTTGGTGACCGCCTCCTGCAGGACCGGCGTCAGGGCCTTCACGGTCCCGTAATTGATGGGGAAGATCCGGGTTTCCAGCGGCTGGTCCATTCCCTGGGCCAAGCCGGACATCTGCTCGACCAGTGTCGGGGTGTCCATCAGGATCAGGGTATTGGTCGCCTCGTCGGCAATCACCCGGCCGATGTTGGACTTCATCTGGGTCAGGGCCCGGCTGACATCGGCCACCTTGGAGTAGCGCAGGATCATCGACTTGAAGACCCGCCGGTCCTGGTAGGGCTGGCCGTGGAGCAGCTCGTAGTCCCGCTGGGTCATGATGGAGAGGATCTCCCCTTGGCGCTCGTAGGCCAGCTCGTTGGCCGCCAGGATCACTTCAAAAGCCTCCCAGGGGTCCACCTCCTTGACGAACAGGGTCACCTGCCCGGCCACGTTGCGGCCGGCCACCAGGTTGAAACCGGCCTGCTCGGCTAAGATCTTAAGCACCTCCCGGATGTCGACCCCCTGAAATTGGAGGGTGACCCGTTCCTGCGGCTTCTCCTGCGCCTGAACGGCCCTCCCCGGCACCAAAATGAAGGACAGTATAAAAAAGGCAACTACCCATAACTCGCAACTCGCAACTCGCGATTCGCGACTGTACTTACATTTGGATTTCATAGTTCTTCCCCTGTTTCTCCAGAATGACCGATCGGGCCCGGATTTCCTTGATCCGGGTGGTGGAGCCCAAGCTTTCCCCCTCGGTCACCCAGAGGGATCCCCCTTCGGAATCTTCCAGGAAGGCCCGCTTGTTGCCTCCTAGAATCACCCCTTTGAGCTTCCATTGAACGTCCCGCACAACGGAGGCCAAGGGGGCGGCGGAGTCCACAGCTTCCATCGACACTTGGAAAAGGGCCGCCGACAGGCCGGGCGAAGGGATCGGCGCGGGGGCCTGCGTGAGATCCTCGATGACCGGTTTCATCGGCGGGCCTTCGTGGCCGGAGCGGGCAGTTCCACGGGACAGATCCAGCGCTATCCCCAGAGCCAAGAAGGGGAGGATTCCCATCAGGATCCGATTCGTCAGGGCCAGCGATGATGGCTTCACCCCGCCCCCTCCTTGAACAGCCTCAGGCGCAGGACTCCCTGCACCCGGCCATCATCCCGGGGAATCAACTGAAGCGAATCCAGCCGCGTCCCCGGCAGGGTCTCCGGCAGTTTCCGGAGGAGCTGGTTGAGCTGATCCGGAGATCCTTCTGCTTTGGCGTCCAGGCGGGTGTTCTCGGAAGGGGTCAGTTCGGTCACCGATACTCCGGCCTCGGAGGCGGCCTTCTGGAGACCCTGCAGACTAGCCCAGACCCGGTCCTGATCGGAAATCCCGGCGAAGGGACCCAGCAGCTCTTCCCGGCGGCGCTGCAGCTCCGGCTCCACCTCGAGCCATCCTTTCATCCGGCGAAGCTGTTCCTGGCTCTGAGCCAGCTGCGCCCGCTGATCTTTCCAGAAGCCGGCCGCCCACTGGAAGGCGCTGACCGCCGCCACCATGAACAGCCCCCATCCCGCGGCAACCCCGATCATCCGCGGCGAAAGTCTCCCCGTTTCCCCCTGTTT
>CAYJTC010000081.1:3788-7529 GCA_964372955.1 uncultured Planctomycetia bacterium
CCCTCTCTCCCCTGTTTTCCCTGGTTTCCCTGTTTCCCCTCTTTCACCTGTTTCCCCTCTCTCCCGCCTTTAGTATTAACTCAAACTCCACTGGGGCTAAAGCTTCCCCGGCCCGCCGCTTGGCGGAGCGCAGGTTCACCGATTCCCAGAAGCCCTGCTCGCGCAACGCGGCGCAGTACCGGTTCAGAAGATCAAAATCCGAAGCGGCGCCCCGGGCCAGCAGGGTCCGGTCCGCCGCCTCCAGCCCGATGAACTGGAAGGTGATCCCTGGAGGAAGCGGACCGGCCGCATCGGACAGGGCCTGGATCTGGGCGGCATAGGCCCGGCGGGATTCGGCCACCGCCCGGATCGCGGCGGCGGTCCTCCTAACCCGGTCCACCTGAGGTTCCATTTGGCGGATCTGGGCCTGCGCTTCGCGCAGGCGCGAGGTTGTCCCGCCGATCTTGGCTCCGATCCAGCCGACCGCGAGAACCACAGCGATGGAAATCAACCAGGCGCTGCGGCGCAGCTGCCGCAGGAAAAGGCGGCGCTCCCGCTCCTGGCGGATCTCCACCGGCAGAAGGTCCAGCTCCAGCAGCTTTGGCGCGCAGGCGGCCCCGAGCAATTCGGAGAAGGAGACCTCCGGGGAAAGGCCCTGCGCGGTGACCGCCAGCGATTCGCGAAACGGAGAGGCCTCCAGCGGATCGACCCGGCGCACCGGAAGGTTCAGGCCCCTCTCCAGATGCTCCAGCGGGACCGAGCCCAAGCCCTCCAGCCAGCCGCTCACCGTCACCTGCTCCACCAGCGGGCCGATCCGCTCCCGCTGGTAGGCCCGGATCGTTTCCTGCAAATGGGCGGCGAACTCCTCCGGATCGCCGGAGGGATGCGGGATCTGCCGCAGATAGACGAGCGATCCGGCGATCAGGACCCCCAGGTCCAGGCCCTCTGGCGTGAACTCGGCCACCAGCCATACTTTCGGCGCCGCCCCCAGATCGATCGGCCAGCGGCTTCGGCTAGAGGAAGCCTCACCACGGCCCTCCGGCCAGCAGGCCCGATGCCATTGGCCGATCGCTTCGCCGGCCAGGGCGATCGTCCAGAGCTGAAGCCCGGCTTGCCGGCAGATCCGGATCAGCCGCTCCACCCGCGGCCGGTGGGCCGCCGCCACCAGGACCCGGGTCGCCTCTCCGGCCGGACCCAGAATCTTTACCGCAGTGACGCAATCCTGGATCGGAAACGGGAGCACCCCTTCCAATTGATAAAGGGCCATCGCTTTGAGCTCCTCCGGTTTCTCGGAGGGCAGAGCAAGGTACCGGGTGAAGATCTCGCTGGTGGAGAGCAGGCCCATCACGTCGCGGGCCGGCGCCGGCAGAGAGGCGGCCAGCTCCTGCAAGGCCAGGGCCGTTTCTTCATCGGTCAGGCCGGTCACCTGCCGGGCCTTCATTCCCAGCAGGACCGCCGGTCCCTGTTCCGGAATCCGGGCCTGAAGGATCTTCACCCAATTCCCTTGAAGACTCAACGCGGTGACGATCTGCGCCGTCTTGCGCAAGCTCATGATTCGATTCCTCCTTCCCGCCAGGCCCGAACAACCGGAGCGGAGCCTGTTGCCCGCTCCAAAATCGCGGTTACTTTCCGAGTGATCCCATGCCGGTCGGTCCGGCCCTGGGCCTCAATTCGGTAGAAGGCGGAGCGGACTCCCAACAGTCCCGCGGAGACCAGCTGGCTCAAGGCCAGCTGGTCCTCCGGAAGCAAAGGCCCGAACGCCTGCTCGGCCATCGCCGGGATCTGCTCCGGCTCTTCGAAAACCGGATCGTCGGCCGTTCCCCATTCTCCATCGGGCCCGGGCCGGAACCGGCTGATCGCGGCGGCCAGCCCCGGAGAAAGTCCCAGGCGGAACAGCACTTCCTCCGGAGCGGTGTTGAGATTGACCGGGCCTGCGCCGTGGACGGTGACCAGCGGCTCCAGCGCCGGGAACTGATCCGACCGGAACCCGGGAAGGGCAGCCAGCTCTCCCAGGTGTGAAACCGGCTTGCCGGCGGCCCGCCGGCTGACCAGATCGGCGGCCGCCTGAAAGGTAAACCCGGGCAGATTCAACAGGAGATCCTGCGAAGCGACATTGAGCGGGATCCGGCCCTGCTCGTCGGTCACCGTATAGAGGAAGGTCCCCGAAGAAAATGGAACCGGCTCGGCCGGCGCGGCGGCCCACCCTTCGACCGGAGCGTCCCAGGCGGCCTGCGTGTCGGAAGCCAGCCGGGCAGAGGCCGCCTCCAACGCGGCCCAAGCCAGGTAGCCGGCCTGGGTTCTTTGTTGGAACCGATCGACCCGCTTGACCTCGAGCGAGACTCGGGTGGCCTGGGTAATCTGCAATGCGGCCAATCCCCCCATGGCCCACAGGCAGACGATAAGAACCGATCCTTTCATCCGGCCTTCTCCTCCGCAGAGCCGAAGACTCCATGCGGGATCCGGAACTCCCGCTGGATCAGCCGCCCCGTTCCCTGCGGATCTTTAATCTCCAGGCGGACGCGAAGCAGTTTGGGAAGCTGGTTCTTCTGGGGCCAGACGGTCCATCGATCGGACCAAGCCAAGTGCCGGGGTCCTCCTTCCCCCTCTTCCTGAAGGAGGCCGTATTGGATGGAGAAGGAATGAACTGAGCTTAGAAGAGTTTGGGTCTGGAAGGAGCCTTCTTTCGAAGGATAGGACTGGAATTCCCGAACCAGGGCTTGGGTTTTTCCTTTAGGTTGGAGCCGGTACTGGACTTCCATCAGGCGGATCGCTCCGGCGGCGGTAGCGAAATGAAGCAGGGCCGGCGTCCCTTCGAAGGGGCGGTCGGCAGCCGCCACCCCGCTGCGCAGCTCTGCCCCCAGCAACTCCAGCCCCCGCTCCGCCAAAAGAAGTTGATCCAGTTCTCCCTCCGACCGGCGCCAAGCCGCCAGGCCGCGGTTGAAAAGGACGGCCGTCGCCGCCAGAAGAACGACACTCAACGCCGCGGCTACCGTCAATTCTAACAGAGTGAAGCCGGGGGAAGGAAGGGAAATAGGGGAAACAGGGAGAACAGGGAGAACAGGGGAAACAGGGGAGACAGGGGAAAGAGGAGAAACAGGGGAAACAGGGAAAACAGGGGAAACAGGGAAAACAGGGAGAACAGGGGAAACAGGGAAAACAGGGAGAACAGGGGAAACAGGGAAATCAGGGGAAACAGGGAAATCAGGGGAATCAGGGGAAACAGGGAAAACAGGGGAAACAGGGAAATCAGGGGAAACAGGGGAAAGCGGTTCACCGGTTCTCATTTTCCCTGCTCCTGCTCCGGCCAGCCGATCACCCGCTGGATGGAGCGGCCTTTCTTTCGGAATTCCCACGAAACCTCAGCGGCGGCGGACTGGAACTTCATCTTCTTTAAAGGGTCTTTTTCCAGATGGACCGGCTCCTGGGTGAAACTTTCCTTAAATCCGGCCGGCGGCGGCTCCTCCTCGACGACCAGGGAACTCTGCTCCCGCCGCAGCAGCTCGTGAACCAGCCGGCGGTCGGCCCATCGGCCGGCCGTCACGGTGTCCCGGAGGATCTGAAGGACCATCAGGTGGCGGCTGAAGCCGGCGGCCACCAGGGTCAATCCGGTGAGCAAGACGGCGAAGGCAACCAGAACTTCAACGAGGGTGAAACCGAGGGAAGGAGGGGAGACAGGGGAGACAGGGGAGACAGGGAAAACAGGGGAAACAGGGAGAACAGGGGAGACAGGGGAAACCGGCCCTCCCTGATTTCCTTGTTTAC
>CAYJTC010000082.1:0-7268 GCA_964372955.1 uncultured Planctomycetia bacterium
TAATAAACGATGGACTGGCCCTTCTTGGCCTCCTCCCAGGCCTCCTTCTCCGTCTTGCGGTCTGATTCACCCTTCTTCGGGCGCTTCGCCACCGGCCGCTCCACCTTCGGCGGCTCCGGCTTTAAGCCCGGCTGGCTCGGAATCTTCGGAGCCGGCGGAGAAAAGACCTTGTCGTCATCCCCCTCCTTTGCATAGAGGATCCGAACCGAATCCCGTCCCATGAAGAGGCGCCCCGAAAGGAGCTTTCCTTTCAAGACCCCCTCGGTATCCCCCAGCAGAAACCCGGTCTTCTGGGTCTCAAAATGACAGACCAGATCCATGAGACCGTCCCCGTTGACGTCCTCTGGCTTGACCTTCCCCAGCTGCAAACTCTTCTCGTCCCCGGTCCGGCCAAATGTCAGAGACGCCCGGTCCACCAGCTTCGGCGCGTCAAAGTCCGCCCTGGAGAGGATCGCTACCGGAACGTTCCCCTTCGACTTCATGTTGATCGAGTTGGGAACACCGCCCGGCTTGATGTCGATCGGAACCATCAGGACCGGCGGCTCCCGGGTGATGGAAAAGCGCAGAAGCATGATCTCCAGCTTCGTGAAATTCGAGTGGCTGTAGGAATCTCCCAGGATGTAGAGGTCCGTTCCGGTTAAGAGGACATTGTAGGCTCGATCATTGAATTTCCCTCCGTGATAGCTCGTCGAGAGGATATCGCCGCTGCCCCCATCGACCTCAAGGAGGAAGATATCCTTTTCTCCACCCACCCAACCCCGGGTCTCTCCCACCACATAGAGCCGGTCGCTGGCTGCAGCGATTCCGTAGGCGATATCCTCCGCACCGGTCCCCCATTGTTTACCCCAGATCAGGTTTCCGCTCTGGTCGTATTTCAGCAGCAGCACATCCGGTGGGGTGGTAGGCCCCAACCGGAGGGTTGTCGCCACGTAGAGGTGTTCCCCCAAACCAACCACATCCCCTACTCCCGCGAAGATGGAACCGGAATGAATCGACTGCGGATGGATCTTCATCCAGATGAGGTTCCCGGAAGGATCCACTTTGCAAAGGAACGGCTTGATGTGAGCCCTCCAGTTCCCCCAATCGTATAGGGTATCCTCGACGATCGCTCCGGCAACGTAGATCTGACCCTTCAAGACCGCCAAACGTGCGCCACTGGCAATCCTCCTGCTCGCCGCATCCCCCAAGGCCTTCCGCCAAAGGAGGGTGCCTCTGGTATCGAACTTAGCCAGAATGGCTGCAGCGCCTTGGTCAAGACTTGCGTCGGCAGTTCCGGTGGCGTACAAGAAGGTAGACCCCCCCTCCTTCACCGCGAGAACATCCCAGAGGGCCTCGTTGCCATTGACCGCAGGGTAGAAAAAGGGCGTGACCACCCACTGGGCCCCTCCTTTTTCCGGACCGGTTGGGCCATCCAGAGAATATTTGACAAGCGCGCTTCGCACAGCCCAAACCCCGCTGCGATTGACCTCCTGCACCCTGGCCTGTCCGACCATAAACAGACCCTCTTCGGTAGCGGCCACGCTGTAGAGGTTGTGGTGGGACTGAAGGTTCGGGTCGTCCGGCCACAGGAAGGTTCGTACCGGCGAGGGGCCAGGAGGCAAAGTGTATTTCGCCACAAGCGTCTGGGAGTTGGGTACGACCAAACCCCTGTCAAAACCGTTTAGGTACAAATGGTTCCCGTGCGCTGCCAACCCCATGCCGCTGGGTGGATCCATCCAGTAGCAACTCCCGCTCTTGCCCACCAGGTACGTCTCACTCTTGAACTCCGGCCCTTTCGGTTCCTCCGCCGCGCCGCACGGGACGGCCCACGACAGAAGCCCGATCGCTGCCCATAGATAAATTTTCTTCACGATCGATTCCCTCCTTGAATGTTCAATAGACCACCGACTTCTCCTCCCGGATCTGGCGAACCGCCTCCGGCGGAGGAGTAAAGATCTTTGAAGAAGAGGCGTTGATACTCGTCTGTGCCGGCGTCTTCGAAGCCATTTCCACCGCGGGGCGGGAAGCCGCGCGGGCCGGATAAAGGGGTCCCAGCTCCCCCGGTTTAGGCAGGCGGACCGACGGATCTCGAGCCCCGGGACCGCCGGAGGGAATTCCGGTGGCCGCCAGGAACAGGAACCCGCCCAACGCCAGAACCGCCGCCGCCCCCAGAATCCATTCCAATCGGTTGCCTTTCATCGCCACCTCCTCCCCCTGTCAAAAGGGGTCAGGCACTTTCTGACTTATTCTTCCTTCTCCCCTTTCCAGGCCAGGATCCGGTAATCGCCGGTGGTCGGGAAGAAAGGAGGAGACATCATTTTTAAGCGATTGTCGTAATGATAATCCTTCGTGTAGCCGGAGAGCTTCCTTCCGCTGGAGGGATCGAACCGGCCGACCGGTCCCCGGTTGGCCTGGATAAGACCTCCATAGAGCCCCAAGGTTCCCCTGGGCGGCCCCTCCCACCAGTTCTCCACCCCGAAAGAGGTCTTGATCGCCATCACCGTCGCGTCAATCCTCAGGTTCGTGGGGGCCTCCTTGGGAATCACCATATTCCCGCCAGCAACGATCCCTAGGATGTCCTTCGATTTCGGATTCAGGCGCGGGTCATCCGAATAGGTGACTGAATCCACCACCCGGATGTCTCCGCTGGCCCCGATGGTCATCTGTCCTTTGAGCTGCCCCTGAAGAGCCAGGTTTCCCCCATTCACGTAGAGAACGCCGTTGGCCGGCAGGGGGACCTCCTGGTTGACCCATCCTTTCTTGGCGTTGGTCACCTGCATGGCCCCGCTGGGCAGCAGGGTGACCGCCGTGTTTCCATCCAAGACCGTCCCCCCGGAACCGGCGGCATCCACGAGTCCAGCCGGAAAAGCCTTCGGGAATTTCTTGGCAGGCACCCCCAGCTTCGGCGGCTCCTGGAAAACCGGCTGGGTGAATCCGGATTCCCCTCCCCAGTAGACGATGTTCCGGGCCACGGAACTGACCGGGCCTTGAAAAACGGGCTTGCCGTACATGTGGAATTGCCCGTTCGTGTGAGTCGGTCCCTCGATCCGGTCGCCGGTGATGAACCAGACCTGGGCGCCGCTGGGAGACTGTTCGCTGTTGGTGAAGTAGGCGTACTGGGCGAAGCTCTCCGTCTGGACCATGAGCCGGGTCTGCCGGACCGACGCGGGGGCCGCCAACGCCCCCCCGACCGCTCCCCATCCCTCGATGGTGTACCGCTTGATCTGAGAGAGCCGGTTACTGTCGTCCGGGTCGATCGCGGTCATGTACCAACCGCTGGTTCCCAGCGAGTTCCACCCGTCGGCCTTCGTCTGCGGATCCAGCCGGATCATCCGCCGGTCGGTCCACTGGGGAGCCACCAGCTCGTTTCGAAGCCAGTTTAAGCCGCGGTCCACGCCCGACTCGGCCAGATAGAAGGCCTGAAGATTCCCCTGGCTGCGCTCTGAAAATTTCTGATCGTGAAGGGTCCCCTCATAAAAGGCCCCGGCTAAGATCGTGATGGTGGTCAGCCCCAGCAGGGCCAGCACCAGCATGGCGCCTTGCTCTTTCTTCTTCGTATTCATAGGGGTATTCATGATTCTCACCTCCCGATTGGTTTCCGCGTAAAGAACCTCTTCAAGCCGGCTCAACTGCTCCAGAATCTCCGGAAGGGCCGCCGCACTCGGACAGCGGACCACCAGGATCCCCTGGGGGAGAATCTCCTCCTTCACGGCGCACCCGAAGCGTTCCAGCACCTTCAGGCGCCGGCCCGGCTCCACATCAGGTTGAAATCGGACTAGGATCTCTGATTCCATGAATCAGCCTCCTGGATTCTGATTGATCTCATAACGATTGCTGAAGTTCGGCACCGAGATGAATTCCTGAAGCTGGGCGTAGCTGCTCGGGTAGGCGCCGTGAACCAGACGGTACGCCTGCATCGCCTTGTAAATGGAGGTCAGCTCCGCCTGCATCTTTAAATCCTCCGCGTTCTGCCGGTGACGGATGATCCCCACCGTGGCCATGGCAGCCACCAGCCCCAAGATGCCGGTGACCACCGCCAGCTCCGGCAGGGTGTATCCTCTTTTTTTAGGGCTTGCTTTCCTGTACCACATCGCCTGTTGGAGTCACCAGGATGTTGCCGCTATTGCCCTTGCCCCGAACCAACCACGGTTGAGTCGGCGCAGGAGTCGGCCGCGGCCCCGGAGGCGGAACCGGCACGGGCTGCGGCGCTGGGGGCTGCCCCTTTAGGAATGTTCCCGCCCGGATCTCCTCCATCCATCGCTTCACATCCAGCGCGTTCAAGAACCCGGCTCCCAGCTTCCCTGCGAAGCTGGGGTTCAGGGTATCCACCGCGTGGGCCCTTGATTTCATGAGATTCTCAATCTCCAGCGCCTTCAAGGCCGGAAAGGCGGACTTGAGCATCGCCGCCAGCCCCGCGATGAAGGGGGCCGCGAAGGAGGTCCCCTGGGATATCCGGTATCCCCCATGGCTTAAGAGCCGCTGGGTATCTCCCGGCGCCGAGAGGTCCACCGTCTCGTGATAGGTGGAGAAGCCGGCCTTCTTGCCGGCCTCGTTGGTGGCCGCTACGGAGATCACCCCGTCCATCGCGGCCGGATAGCGGGCATCCTCCCGTCCTGTGTTGCCGGCCGCCGCCACCACCACGATTCCGGCGTCCTGGGCCCGGTTGAGGGCCTCCTGGACCGACGGAGAGAAATAGCCGCTCCACCCTAAGCTCATGTTGATCACTTCCACCTTCTGGTCCACCGCGTAGTTGATTGCCTTGACCAGGGTCGCAATGCTCCCCGAGCCGCTGGAGGCCAGAACCGTCAACGGCATGATCTGAATGTTGGCATCCCCCGCCCCGTCCAGAACCCTGCCTGTCGAAGCGGTTCCGTGCCAGTCCTTACCCACCCCGGCGCTCTGGGTGTTGGTCGTGTTATCAAGGAAGTTGTATCCGGTCACCATCTTGCCAGCCAGAACGGAGTGGTTGCTGTCAATGGCCGTGTCGATCACCGCCACGGTGACCTTGGCTCCGGCTCCCAGCGGTTTAGGGGTCTGCTCCGCCCAAAGCTCTTGGGGGGCCAGCCAATCCAGGAAGAGGGCCTGGACGATCAGGTTCGGCTCCGCGTAGGCCACCTCCGGCATCCGCTGGAACCGTCCCACCATCTCGGGAGGCTGAATCGATTTCGAGAAGGTGACGACGTAAATCCGCTGGGGATCGATCCGCTCCTTGACTTTCGCTCCCACGGAGGAAATCAGCCGGGAGGCCTGGGTATCGGTGACGCCGCTCTTGAACTTGACCAGCGCCTCTCCATGGACGAACGGCTCTCGGGCCGCTTTCGCCCGTCCCCCCTGCAACGCAAAGACCAATCCCGCTGCTCCCAAGACCAAGATTCCGAAAACGAACAAGTATCGCTTCATCAGAATTCCCTCTTCGCCGCTTAGTTCCTCAGTTTGACTCGAGTGCCCATGCTGCGGACCATCACTTGGCCCCCTTCACTGATCGTTGAAGCGCTGATTAAGATCTCCACCACATCCCCGGTGCCGGCCTTGCGGCGGAACCGAAGATCCGCGACGTGGCTGGCCACCTGCTCCCGCGTTTCGACGCCCCGGACCGCGGGTCCTACGACCCGGTCGCAGGCGTTCCCCGCTGCCCGCTCGTACCGGATCGCCGGAGACCATTCCAGATCCGTGGAGCCGGCTTTAAAAACAGTCTCCCGTTCGCGACGGCCGTTGGCCCATCGGTGCGTGAATCGGGTCGGCTCATCCACCGGGTCCGGTGGATTGTCCTCGTCCTCATCGATCCCGTTGTCCTGCGGGACCTGAAAACTCATCTTTCCAAACCAGCCGGGGTTGCGGGGATCAGCAATCGGATCCTCAAACAAGAGGGTGTTGGTCCCGGCCTCGGAGAGTTCCCGGGAGATCCGGTCCAGCCCCCGGCGAAGCTCCGCCGTCAGCACTGTCTGGCCCGAGCCGACCATCCAGCCGCGCTGGCCGAAAAGAATGGCGCTCAAGATCGCCGCGGAGATGACCCCGAAGATCGCCGCCACCACCAGGATCTCCACCATTGAAAATCCCCGTCTGCTGTTCATCCTCCTCACCTCGGAGTCACCAACCCGGTGAGCTGGCTGTTCCGGTTGCGGCCCCGCTCCACCCAGGCGATCGTGACCGTCGCTTCCAGCACGTTGGGCTCCTGAACCCTGGAAGTGACCGTCACCGTCTCGTTGGTCAAACTGATCAACCCTTCCTGCCGGGCCCAGGCAGTCCAGCCGCCCGCCGGCCCCTGCGTCACCGCCGCCAGCCCTCCCGTTCCGGAAAGCCGACGGACCTCCTCAAACACAACCCGGGCGTCCGCGCTGGCCATCACGGTGCTCCGGCCGGTCTCTACCATCATCAGCCCCGATAAAAAGACGGACAGCAGGGCCACCATCGCCACCGCCACGATCAGGGAGGTGACCACGACCTCCATCAAGGTAAAGCCCCGCGCTCCTTTCATTCCCTCGCCCTCCTTCAAGATAGAAGCGGGCGGGCCGCCTTCGAAAGACGCCCCGCCCGCCACGGATTCTTCTGCCTTCGGCCAGAAGATCCTTAAGGTTACTGGATCTCCGTCCCGGAGGTCCGACCGGCCGGAAACAACATGTTGGCCTTGATCACGCCGGTCTCATTCACGTAGAAGAAACGGCTTCCCGTCGTCCCTGTCGTCTGAGGCTGAGCCGACAGGTTGTACATGCTCCATGGAGGTCCGGCCCCAAACGTCGTGTAGGTATACCAATACCCCTGCCGGGCCGCAGCCGCAGAAGTCGCCCCTGTCAGTGAGGCCGGAGCATAACTTGGCGTCACGGTGCTCAACACAGTCAGGGTAGTCGGATAGGTCGGAGCACTCGTCCCCGTCCCTGTCGGGCCAACTCCTGAAGCCCGGAACGACTCCAGAGATGTGGACAGGGTCCTTACGGCCCCGATGGCCGCCGTTTCGTTGGCGTTGTGACGCGCCCGCAGAAGGTTCGGGATGGCGATCGCCGCCAAAAGGGCGATAATAGCCACCACGATCATGATCTCAACGAGCGTAAAACCTTTCGCCGATTTATGGAATGAACGCATTGTCATAACCTCCGTTTATTTTTACTCTTTACTCACCTTATCAAAGTCCACATCCCCTTGCAGGATAATGAATTATGGCCTGTCAAGAGGTTATTAACACCCAAACCGAAGTCTACTCGATCCTCTCCAAAAAAGACAAGATCCTTTCCGGAAATATTTATTACACGACTCATGCAAAACCGTTCGTGCTGATCCTGAGCAAAGTCGAAGGG
>CAYJTC010000083.1:0-7261 GCA_964372955.1 uncultured Planctomycetia bacterium
CTCATTTTCATGAGGATGACAGCCACAGGTGCCGACGAATCTGGGATGCACCCGTGGGAATGTAGGGGCTTGACAAGGCTGAGGGCCCTTTGATACATTAGCGCCGCTCCCCGAGAAGGGAGAGGATGCGTTTCAAGAAACTCGAGCTTCTCGGATTCAAATCTTTCGCTGAGCCTACCGAATTTCTCTTCGAACCCGGCGTCACCGCCATCGTCGGCCCCAATGGATGCGGAAAGAGTAATTGCGCAGACGCGATCAAATGGGTCCTGGGGGAGCAGTCTGCCCGGGAGCTTCGGGGCGGCCGGATGGAGGACCTGATCTTCAACGGCTCTGAGACCCGGGAACCGATCAACTACGCCGAAGTGTCCCTGACGCTGGACAACTCCGACAAGACCCTTCCCATTGAATACGCTGAAGTTTCCATCGCCCGCCGGCTTTACCGCTCCGGCGAGAGCGAGTATGTCCTCAACGGCACCCCGGTCCGGCTCAAGGAGATCCAGTCGCTGCTGATGGGAACCGGTATCGGCACCTCCGCCTACTCCCTTTTCGAACAGGGCCGGATCGAGCAGATCATCAGCGCTCGGCCCGAGGAGCGCCGGGTGATCTTCGAGGAAGCAGCCGGCATCACCAAATTCAAGTCCCAGAAACGGGAGGCGCTCCGGAAGCTGGAAGAGACCGAAGCCAACCTGGCCCGAGTGGGGGACGTGGTCGCCGAAATCAAACGGCAGATCCAGGCGCTTGAGCGGCAGGTGAGAAGGGCCAAGAGCTATCAGGAGCAGTTCGACCAGCTCAAAGGGATGGAGATCCAGGTAGCCCGCCGGACGCGGGAACAGCTGGCCGGCGAGTGGAATGAAAAGGAAGGGGCTCTTGAGCGGCTGCGCCGGCAGATGGCGGGAATAGAGGAGCAGCTAGGCGGACAGGAGACTCGACTGGAAGAGGAGCGTCGGACGGTGGCCGAGGCCGACGCCCGGCTGGCCCAGGTCCGGGAACAGTATCTGTCGGTGTCGCACCAGCAGGATACCTTCCGGAACCGGCTGGAGATGACCCGGGAGCGGATCGCCGAAGGCAAGAGCCGGCGGGCCGAGCTGGCCCAGCAGATCGCGGCGGCCGAGGATCAGATTCAGCAGGTCAGGAAGAATCACGAGGGACGGACCGCCCTTTTGGCGCAGGCCGAGGATGAGCGTCAGGCGAAGGAACAGGAAAGCAGTCGGGCGCAAGAGCGGCTGGAGGAGTTCGCCCGGACGATCGCGCAGGCCCAACAGGAGATCGCACAAGCGCAGAGCCGGCTTCTGGAAGGATCAGCGGACCAGAGCCGGATCCGGAGCGAGTTGGCGAAAATTCTCCAGGAGGCAACTCGGCTGGAAGCCCGGTACAGCCGGCTGGAGATGGAAAAAGGGAAAGTCTGCTCAGAACGGGCCGAGGTGTCCGCGCAGACCGGGGAGCTTGAGCAGATCCTGGCCCAGATTCAGAGCTTTCTGGAAGGGCTCTCCGCGGAGCGGGTCCGGCGCGGAGAAAGTCTGGCTTCCTCTCAGGCGGCGCTGGCCCAGCTTCGAGAGCAGGCCGATCGGTTGAGCCAGGAGAGAACGCGGCTCTCCTCGCAATGGGAGCTCTTGAAGGGGCTGGTTTCCAGCCATGAAGGATATTCCAGCGGGGTCAAGGCGCTCTTGACCGCCCTGGATGAAGGAAGGATCCCGAGGGATGGAGTCAGTGGAGTTCTGGCGGAGATGATCCAGATCGGCCGGGAGGAAACGGCGGCGCTCGACGCCGCCTTGGGGCCCTGGGCCCAGGCGATGGTGGTGGAATCGGCCGCGGTGGCGGAGCGATGCCGCCGGTTTCTGGAAGAGTCCCAGGCCGGCCGGGTCCTGTTCTTGATCCGAGACCAAGTCCCCGAAAAGGTGCCAGGCACCGGCCTTCGGCCGGAGCCAGGCACCTGTGCGATTCCTCTCATTGACCGACTGGGCGTCACCCCTCACTTGGAACCGATGCTGAGGTTGATCTTAGCCGATACGTGGCTGGTCCCGGAGGGAGTCAGACCCCTTTTGGATAAAAGGGGTCTGACCCCTTTTGGTTTTTCAAGCCGGCTGGTGACTCCTGCGGGAGAGCTGTTTACCGGTGTCAGCGCTCTCTTGGGTTCCGCTCCATCCGAGGAGGGGCTGGTGGTGGGGCGCGCAGGCCGTGTCCAGTTGCTGGAAGTAGCCGTGGCTCAACTGGAAAACCAGTTGGAAACGGCCCGGCAGGAATGGGCCGCCGCGGAATCGGATCGCCGGGCGCTGGAGCAAGCGGTCCAAGAGCTGGAGAGCTCTTTTCAAGAAAAGATCCACGAGCGGCAGAGGATCGAAGCCACCTTATCCTCCGCCCGGACGGCCCTGACCAAGCTCAACCAGGAAACTCAGGTCCTGGAAACGGAAGGGACACAGGTTCAGACCGACCTGAATGAGGTCCGGTCCCGGATCGGACGGATGGAAGAACAGCTTGCCCTGAAGGAGGAGGAAGTGACCTCCTTTCAGTCCGGGATCGAGCAGACCCAGGAGCGGATCGCGCAGGCCACCCAGAGCCGTGAAGAGACCTCCGTGGCGCTGGCCCGGCTGAAGGCAGAGATGGAATCGTTCGATCAGGTGCTGGAGAGCCGCCGGTCTTCCCTCGAGCTTCTAGCCGGGACGTTGGAAGACTCCTGTCGGAAACTGGAGACGGGCCGGCAGGAACTGACCCGCCTGGAAGAATCGGAATCCCAATGGGAGAGCTCCTGCCGTGAAATGAGCGAAGCGATCCGGGCCTTGGAGGAAGGGCAGGTCCAGGCGCAGGCCCAGGTGAAAGCGGCGGAAGAGAAGAAATCCCAGGCCCTGACCGCCGCTTCCGCGCAGGAGCGGCAGTGGCTGGTCTTGAGCCGTCAGGCAGAACAGCTTCAGAGCCAACTCCACCAGAAGCAGATGGAGCAAGCTCAGCTCAAGTTCCAGCAGGAACAGGTGGAAAGCCGGCTGATTCAGGTCTATCAGGTGAACTTAGGCGACCTGCCGGCCGACCCCTTGCCGGAGCGCAGTGACGAGGAGTGGGAAAAGACCCAGGGGCAGATTGAGGAGCTTTCCCAGAAACTTCAGCGAATGGGGCCGGTGAACTTGGGCTCCATCGAGGAGGAGCGGGAGCTCCAGGCCCGGTACGAGCACATGACAGCCCAGCAGGCCGACCTGACGAAGGCCAAGGAGGATCTCCGCGAGGCGATTACCCAGATCAACCGGACCACCCGGGCGATGTTCCGGGAGACCTTCCAGGCGATCCAGCAGGAGTTCCAGGTGACTTTCAAACAATTATTCGGCGGCGGGGAGGCGCGCCTGGTTCTGATGGACGAGGAGGATCTGCTGGAAAGCGGGATTGAAATCATCGCCCGCCCGCCGGGCAAGCCGGTTCAGGCGATCTCGCTGTTGTCCGGCGGGGAGAAGTCGCTGACCTCGATCGCGCTGCTGTTCGCCATCTTCCGGATCAAGCCCAGCCCTTTTTGCCTGATGGATGAGATCGACGCGGCGCTGGACGAGCCGAACATCGAGCGGTTCACCGCAGCCCTCAAGGAATTCCTAAAGGACTCCCAATTCATCATGATCACCCACAACAAGAAGACGATCACGATGGCCGACTGCCTGTATGGGATCACGATGGCCGAGTCCGGCGTCTCCCGGATCGTCTCTGTCAAGTTCAAGCCGGCTTCAAACGGCAACGGGACTCACGCGGTTGCCGTGACGGCCAACGAGGTGAAAGAGGGGAACGAGCGGAAAGATGGGAAAGAGGTAAGAGAAGAAGAGAGGGCAGCTTTTTAACCCCTCCTCTCCTTATTTCCCCTCCTTCACCGATTGCCCCCTTTCAAAACCCCGCGCGGCGGCCCCATTCGCTTTTTCCCGTCGGCGTTCGGATTCCGATAGAGAAGGGCGATCTCTGTTTCTCCGACCGGAATCAGGGTATGGCGGGAGAGGATTTCCTTTAGCTCTGGGTCAGGCCCTCCTCCTGGCTGTTTGATCCAGACCACCAGCCGGGCCGGTGAGATCGGCTCCGCCCGCCGCTGGTTGGTCAGCGCCCGGCCGGTCCGGGCGTAAAGCATCAGTCCCATGTAGTCATAGTTGCAGTGGATCAACTCCTCCGGCTGAGTCTGTTTTTTTACAAGATCAACCAACTCCCCCATGAACTTTTCTCGGAAGATCGACTGAGCGGTGGCCCGGGGGATCCTCTGCGGCCGGCCGGCCAGCGTAGCCAGCGTGGTATCGGCCCAGGCCCAGTGCAGCCCCCGGGCCGCTAAGGCATGATTGACCGGCGACCAATGCATCCCGGGGCTTCCCAGCAGAAGGCCGGCCAGAAGAGGGCCCAGCGCCCATCGGGGCCGGATCCTCCCTGCCGGGTGAACTAGCTCATCCAGCGCGACACCGCTTAACAGAAGCCAGGTGAACAGCCCCTGGGAGGAGAAATACCGGAATTTCCAGCCGATCAGCATCGGCAGGAACCCGATCGCCAGGGCGGCCGGGAACCGATGAAGCCCCCGCCGGGACCAAGCGATCTTCAGGCCGATTAAACCAAGGATCAGCCAAAAAGGGGAGGTCTCCAGAAACCGTTCTTCTCCCCGGACATGGAACTGGAGCTCCGGCAGATGACGCAGCATGTGAAATGTCCAGGGAAGTCCCGCGAGAATTCCCAGGGCGGCGATCTTCCAAGCGCTCTTCCGGAAAGAGGGCTCGATCCACCCGAACAAAATCAGGCTTAAGGCAATCAGCCAGGGAAAGCTGGCATGCGTCCAGAAGGCCAATCCTAACAGCAGCCCGCCGATAGGCCACTTCCCCCGGGCCAGCGCCAGCATGATCCCGAAGAGCAGAATCAATACCAGCGTGGCCGGCGGGTAGTTGACCGCCGCCAGAAAGAAGCTGAAAGGGGCAGCCAGGGCGATCAGGGTCAGGCAGGCCAGCCGGGCCGTGAAGATTCGGGAAAGGACCAGCCAGGCGGCCAGAAGCAGAGCCGGGAAGCAGACGAAAGACCAGAGCCGGGCCAGCGTCATCGGAGGACAACCCAGCAGGCTCAGCGGCAGCAGAATCAGGTGGAACAAAGGAGGATAGAGGAAAGGCTGCCCTTCCGGGGCCGCCATCCAGAAGGAATGCAGGACCGGGCCGCCGGCCTCCTGAAAGCCCCGGATCACCGCCAGATGGTAGGCGCTGTCCAGGAAATAAGGATAGGCCGGCCACTGGGCCAGGGAGAGAATCGTGGCGCTCAGGAGGACGATCCAAGCAGTAAGGGCCCAGGGATTTCGCATGAGCCGATTATACCCTGGTAATGGTATACTCAGCTCCATGAGCCGACCAAGGCCTTTTTTTGTTCCCCGAATCCTAGTCCTTTCCTTAACGCTGGGGCTTTCCTCTCCATCTGCTTCCGCCCTGCGCGTCCCCCAGGGCTCCGAGTCCGACCCGGTCCTCCTGCCTCTCGAAGCCGGGCTGGAGGAGAAGTATGCGGTGGTGGGGGAGCAGTCGATCCGTCCGAACCGTCAGAGCGGGTTTATCCATTTACCCATGAGGGACCCTGCCGAGCGGTTTCTCATTCAGGACTTCCATGGGGGGAAGATCCATTCATACCTGGTCGGCCCCCAACCGGGTGGACAGCTGAAACTGGTGGAGTTCCAAAAAGATCTGCAGAGTACAGACTGGAAAGCCGGGGAATCGGTGATTACTCTTCCTCCCGCCCCTCCATCCCAAAAAAGTGGCCAGGCCGCAGAGTTGCCCTCCCTTGAATGGACGGTTGCTGCCGAAAAGGAGACCCCTGCTTTGACCCTGTCATGGCAAGCAGCAGCGCCTCCCCTCACCGTTTGGAGATTAAAACCGATTCATTCCATTCGGCTCGACGAGGAGAGCCAAAAGATTTTCAACTACCTCTTGGAGGAGGTCGAGAAGACCACCGGCTCCAAGCTGTTGGAGCCTGCGCAAGCCCATTCCCTGCTCAGAGGTCCAACGCAGGAGCATTACCCGTGGTTTAAGAATCAGTACCTGAGTCTCGGGTGGCTCCCCGGAGGGGAGGCACAGACGATTCAGGCGATTATCAAGGCAGATGCCTGGAACAAGAATAAGGTCAGGGAATTATTCGGCCTTAGGAGCACAGGACGCTCCATGCCGGTGATCATCCAGGTCGAAAGTCTTTCTGAAGTGGCGCAGGCGCCTCCCCTCAAGGACCGGGGAACCCTTCAGGTGGAGAGGGCCCACGGAGAGCTCAGGATCATCGTCGCTTCTCCCGATCCGAAGGATCTGGCCGCATCCGCCCCCTTGCTTCTGGCCGTGGCGTCTCATCTGCTGGGGGTGGCTGAGGAAGAGCTCCCCGCCGCCGGTGGTTCGGCTTCGCTCACCACAGGGCTGGAGGAGAAGGTGGAGGAGGTTAAACCGGAGAATGTCCGGATCCTGATCCTGGATGACCGGGCGGAGTCACGGCAGACAGTGAAAGAGATTATCGAAAGAAGCCTCCAGAAATCCACCATAGGTTCCAGGATCAATCCGGCCACGCAGGTGGTGGAAGCTGAAACATTGGAGCAGGCCCTCGACTGGCTGGAGGCCCACAAGGACAAAACTCTGGTTTTGTTTATCGACCTGAATCTCTCTGCGGAATTGAAGGGAGAGGGCTTTGAGCTGGTGGAGAGGGTCCAACAGACCAAGCCGCAGGCGCGGATCATCATGGTGGCGGACGCGGTGGGACAACAAAGGGGGAGGGTCCAGGAGCTGACGGAGTCCCAGCAATTGGCCCTCTACATCGAAAAAGGAACGGGAGAGGAGAGAAGACTGTTGGAGTACGCCATCCGGACCCACCTCCTGAATCGCCTGGCCGCTGGACTGGAGGAAAGGCAGGGGCTGTGGCTGGAGGGACTTCTTAAGGAATATGGGATCCCGTCGGCGGGGATGCCTGAGGATCAGAAGGAAAGGGTTTCGGAATGGTTGCAGCGGCCCGACGCGCGGGTGAGGGAGCTGCCGGACACGGTGGCGCTGTATGTCCGGGGAGAGGATCCGTTCTTTGAAGAGCTGCAGCGGCGGCTGAAGTGGCCGGAGGGGGGCCGGTTCGAGCTGAAGCGGCTGCCGCTCAAGCAGGGAGAGGCCTGGGACGAGTGGGGACTGATCTTAAACGACCAAGGATTGGGGCCGTACGTTGGGGAGCGTCCCGCCGGGATGCGGATCCACGACCTTTATTTCATCGAGATCTGGAGCCTGGATCCCCAGGCGCTCCTGATGGAGCTGATCCAATCCCGGCTGGGACCGGTCGGCTC
>CAYJTC010000084.1:0-7106 GCA_964372955.1 uncultured Planctomycetia bacterium
GCTAGGGCCAATGAAGACGATCTTACAGGACTCGCAGATCTCGGCGAAGTGGGCATTCTCGGCCAGGAACCCGTAGCCGGGGTGAATCGCCTCCACATCGGTAATCTCGGCCGCTGAAATCAAGGCCGGGATGTTCCGGTAGCTGGAAGCCGACGGGGCCGCCCCGATGCAGACCGCTTCATCCGCCAGTTTCACATGCAGGGAATCGGCGTCCGCATCCGAGTAAACCGCGACCGTCCGGATCCCCATCTCCTTGCAGGCCCGGATGATCCGGATGGCGATCTCGCCCCGATTGGCGATCAGGATTTTCGAGAACACGGAAGTTAGGAAAATAGGGGAAAGAGGTGAAAGAAGGGAAAACCAAACCTCATTCCCCTCTCTCCCCTGTTTTCCCTGTTTCCCTTCATTCTCACACGGGTTCGACGACGAAAAGGACCTGCCCGAACTCGACGGGGTGCCCATTCTCCACCAGAATCTGGATAATCCGGCCCCTCACCTCTGATTTGATCTCGTTCATCAGCTTCATCGCTTCGACGATGCACAGGACCTGGCCGGGCTCGATCTCTTGGCCCACCTCGACGAAGGGGGCGGCCTCCGGGGCCGCAGCCCGGTAGAAGGTGCCCACCATCGGAGACTTGATCTCCAGCCCGGCCGGTTTGGGCGGGGTCTCCACGGCAGGAACCGGGACGGGGCCGACGGGAAGAGCGCCTCGGCCCGCGGAAAACCGCTCCACCACCACCGTTGCTTCCTCCCCGGCCCCCGCTTTGCGAAGGCGCACCTTCATCCCTTCCCGCTCCATTTCCAATTCCGCGAGTTGATGTTCATCCATCAGGGCGATCAACTCTTTCAACTCCTTAAGATTCACTCGACCTCCCTAATCGAGTTTGCTCAAAAATGTCTCGGATGCGAGGCGCGCGCAAGCGACCACGGAGGCGTACGTTGGCAGGGTACGCCGCACAAGGGAGCGCTGCGCGCAACAAAGCAGACGAGCCTTTTTCAGCAAACTAGGCCCTTCCTAAGTATTCGCCGGTGCGGGTGTCCACCTTGATCCTCTGCCCCGGCTCGATGAATAAAGGCACCTGAACCTTGAACCCGGTCTCCAAGATGGCCGGCTTCATCGCCGACTTGGAGGTGTCCCCTTTAAGTCCCGGCTCCGATTCTTTAATGGTCAGAACCACGCTGGTGGGCAGCTCCAATCCGATGAACCGCCCCTCGTAGAACTCCCCCCTGATCTCCGCGTTCTCCAGCAGGTAGTTCACCGCGTCCCCCAGCTCCTGGGCCTGGACGGTCCGCTCCTCGTAGGTTTCCAGATCCATGAAGTGATAGGTGTCTGCCGCCCGGTACTGGAACTGGAGGTTCCGTTTCTCAATGAAAGCCTCCTGGAATTTCTCCCCGGCGTCGAAGGTCCGGTTGACGATGGAGCCGGTCTTGACCGATTTGAGCTTCGTCCGGACGAAGGCGGCCCCCTTCCCGGGCTTCACATGCTGGAACTCCAGGATCAGGCACAGGTCCCCGTCCAGAAGAATCGCCATCCCGGTCTTGAACTGGTTGGTAGAGAGGGCCATAGAAAAGAATATTCTAACGTTTACGGGGGCGCCGGGTCAACTCGATCAGCGCGCTCAAGCCCAGCCGATAGCTGGAGGCCCCGAAGCCGGAGATTTGCCCCGAAACCACCGGAGCCATCAGGGATTTGTGCCGGAACGGCTCCCGGCGATAGATATTGCTCAAGTGAACCTCCACCGCCGGAAGGGCCGCCGCCTCGAGCGCGTCCCGGATCGCCACCGAGGTGTGGGTGTAGGCGGCCGGGTTGATCAGGATCCCCTCGTAGCGGCCCGGCGCTTGGCCGACGGCCTCGACGATCTGGCCTTCGTGGTTGGACTGCAAGATCGTCAGCCCCACCTTTTCCCGGCGGGCCTGGGCTTTGAGGTCCGCGTTGATGGCCGCCAGCGAAGTCCTGCCGTAGACCGAAGGGTTCCTGCGGCCCAACAGCTGCAGATTCGGCCCGTGAATGACCAGGATCCGGCGCCGCATCAGCTCCCTTTACCGGAGGAGGGTTTTTCCGCCTCCTCCACCAGCATCACTGGGATCCCTTCCCGGACGGGAAAGCGCAGGCCGCACTCTTGAGCCGCGCAGACAATCCGGTCCCCCTCCTCGATCACCGGAGACTTGCAGGCCGGACAAGCCAGGATCTCCAGCAGGTCTTTATCGATCATGGATTTCCTCCATCGGATTGGGCTGGGCCTGCGGCAGCGCTTTGGCGGGGGCCTCCAGCGCTGCGCCTGGAGTTGTTTCGATGGCGATCAAGCGCTCTTCGAAGCGAGCCAAGCGCTTGTCGGCCTTCTCAAAGTTGCTCTTGGCGAATTCCAGCTGCTTGCCGGCCCGGTCGAAGTCCTCCCGGACCCCCAGAAGCTCCTTCTGCAGACGCATCAGGTCGGCCAGGATCTCCTGGGCGCGCTGCTCCACCGCCAAGCCGCGCAGCCCCTGCAGGATGACCTGCAGGTAGGCGAAGAAGGTGTTGGGAGAAACCGGAATCACTTGCCGCCGGAGAGCGTGCTGAAAGACTCCCTTGTCGTCGCCGACCCCATCCTCCTTGATGATGGTCTCATAGTAGACGTTCTCGGCTGGAATGTACATGAGGGCGAAATCAAACGTCCCCTCGGAGGGACGGATGTATTTCTCGGCGATGACGTCAATATGCTGCTTGATGTCTCTCACGAAGGTTCTGCGCCAGACCGAGCGCTCCTCATCGGTGACCGCCTGGCCCATCTTCCGGAAATTCTCCAGGGGAAACTTCGAGTCAATGGGAACCAGCCTGTCCTGCAGGCAGATCACCGCGTCCACCCTTTCCCCATTCGAGAACTCATGCTGCAGCGAGAAGTAATTTCCTCCGGGCGGAAAGATCTGCGCCAACAGGTCGGCCAGGAAGAATTCGCCGATCCCTCCGCGCATCTTGGGCGCCCGCAGCAGATCCTGCAGAGAAGAGACGTTGCGCCCCACCTCTTCCACCTTCTGGGTGGCCTCCTGCAGCCGGCCCAACTCCCGCTCCACCTTGGCGACGGTGTCGTTGGCCTGCTGGAGCTTCTGCCCCACCGTGTCCTCCGTCGTCCTGACCTGCCGGTGCACCTCTTCCGAGATCCGACGCACCTCTTCGCCCAGCCGCTTGGACCATTCTTGCTTCAGCGCGTCCAGCTTCTTCTCTTCCTTCTCCTCCAGCCGCTGCTGCATCTCCAGTGGCAGGGGGGAGCGAACCAGCTTCCAAATCTTGAGCAGCATCCAGAGCATGGCCCCCGCCATCGCGACCATGACCCAGATCGAAAAATTCACCTATTTCCCTCCCGCTGGCTGGGGCGGATTGATCTTGGCCACATACTTCATCCGCAGCTCATACAGGGCCCCCTCCAGCAGCTGGCCTTCCTCCGAAGTCAGATTCCCTTGGGTCTTCTGCTGGAGCACTCCCAGCACGTCGATCAGGTACCGGGCCTGTTCCAGATCCTGCTCCAAAGCCCCTATCGCCTGCATGGCGAGGGTGGAGAGAAATTCACCGAACTCCGTGCGCAGACCGGATGGGCTTTCCGAACCTCGGGCGGAGGGCTGGGCAGATCCGGAAGAAGCCTTCTGGGGAACGGCCTTCTCCCGCTCCACCTGAACCTTCCAGGATTCATCGACCTTCTTTTCCACCATCCCCACCACTCCTCCCCACTAACACTACCGACCGCTTGGGATCCAGCAGGCTTTTCGCCAAAACCTGAATCTCCTCCGGCCGGACTGCCTTGATATGGGCCTCGTACCGCTCAGAAAAATCGTACCCCAGCCCGTACAATTCGTCCATCCCGATCTGCGCGGCCAGGGTCGCCTGGGCCTGGCGGGCGATCCGCCGACCCCCCAGGATCCCTTCCCTCACCCGATCCAACTCCTCTTGCAGCACCGGGGCCAGAGCCAGGCGGCCGGTCTCCTCCAACAGTGCCTCCCGGACCGTCTCCAGATGGACCGGATCGGTCACCGCATACAGAACGAAAGCGCCTGGGTCCACTCCGTGAACAGCAAAGGCCCCCACCGTGTAGGCCATCCCCCGCTTCTCTCGTACCTCCGTGAAAAGCCGGCCGGCCCCGCCGGAAAGGAGCCCTTCGATCAGATCCAGGGCCGGAACCTGAGGATCGCCCACTTTCAATCCCGGGAAGCCAATCATCACCAGCGCCTCCCGGCGCGGGGTGGATTCCTGACGCTCCCGCCGTTGGGTCAGAACTGGTTCTTTCGGAATCGAAAACTGGGTATCCTCCTGCGCCTGCAGAGAGCCGACGATCGATTCCACGACCGGCAGGATCTCATCCGGGTCGAAATCCCCCACCACGCTGACCACCATCCGTCGCGGATCCAGGATCCGGCGGTAGAAGCGAATGAGGTCTTCCCGGGTGAGCCGGGCCAACGCCTCCGAATCTCCCAGCGGGTCCAACCGGTAGGGATGGACCGAAAAGAGGACCGCCATCAGGCGCCGCATCCCCCAGGAGAATGGATCCTCCTCGCTGGCCCGAAGCCGGGCCAGCGCCAGCCGGCGCTCCTTCTCCAGCTCCTCCACCGGAAAGACCGATTCCCGGAGGATCTCTCCTAGCAGCTTGAGCCCCTCCGGCGCCTCCGAGCGGACCACCTCGAGGTGGAGCCCCATGCTGTTCCTTCCGCTAAAGGGAGCGATCTGCCCGCCCATCGCCCGGATCGATTCGACCAGCGATTCGGCTCCCCTTTTCCGGGTCCCCCGCAGCCACATTTGGGCCAATAGCTGTGAAATCCCGTTATCCGCCTCGGTCTCCGACCGGACCCCGCCTATCAAAGAAACCTGAAAGGTGACCAACGGAAGGCGGTGGTCCGGAGCCAAGAGAACTCTCAAGCCGTTTCCTAACTCCTTTTTGCGGATCGAGGAGATCGGCGCCGATTTTTCTTTCTTCCCCTCGACCACCCTGTGGCTGCCCCGCGGAAACAGCTTAACCACCGTGGCCCATTCCGGCTTCAGGTGGGCCTGCGCCGCGCTTCTTAAATCCTCCGGCCGAAGCTGCTGGATCTTTTCCAAGTACTGGGCGGCGAAGGCCGGGTCGCCGGCCAGTGTCTCATAGGTGGCTAGGTCGGAAGCAACACCTCCTACGGTCTGCCGAGCAGCCAGATATTCCCTTAAGAAAGCCCGTTTGGCCTGCTCCAATTCCACCTCGGGGATCAGCTCCTGCTGACAGCGATCGATCTGCTGGAAGGCTCCCCGCACGGCATCCGGGATCCGTTCCGGATCCATCCGCATCGTCGTCACCCAAAGCCCCCGGCTGAAAGGGGTGTAGCTGCTGCAATGAACCGAATGGACAATCCCGGTATCCTTGAGCGCCTTTTCCATCCAGGAGCCGCGGCCGCCGCCCAAAATCCAGGCCAGCAGATCCAGCGCATGAAGATCCGGATCCAGAATGGCCACGCCTGGGAAACCGACCGCCACGTAGCCCAGTTCCACGTCCGCCTCTTGGGCCAGTTCCCGGGAAGCCGCAGGAAGCGGCTCCTCGGGCAGGGCGTCGGGCGGAATCCGGCCCGGCACGATCGAAGCGGTCAGCTCCTCAAACCGGCGGATCACAGCGTTGGGTTCGACATCTCCCACCACGGCGATCACCGTCGCGTTGGGCCGGTACCGAAGCCGGTGATACTCCACCAGATCCTCCCGGGTCAAGGAACGCAAAAGCGGCTCCAGCCCGATGATCGGCAGACGGTAGGGGTGAATCCGATAGGCGTTTTCAAATAGGAGGTCCCAGACCAGCCGGTCCGGGTCGTCATCCCGCAGCTTAAGCTCCCGCAGGACCACCTCTTTTTCCTTAGAGAACTCCCCGGGATCCATACTCGGCAAAAAGAGAACATCCACCAGCAGATCGGCCGCCTTCTCCCAGTGTTCCTGGTTGACGGTCAGCGGATAACTGGTGGTGTCATAGGTGGTGTAGCCCTGGGCGCTGCCGCCGTAAGACTGGGCCTCTCGCTCCACTGTCCCCACTGGACGGCGAGCGGTCCCTTTAAAGAGCATGTGCTCCACCACATGGGAAACGCCGGTCCCCAGAAAAGAAGCCTCGGTCGCCGAGCCGGTCCGGACCACCGCGTCGAAGGCAACCAACGGGCGGGACCTGTCCTCTACCACTAGGAGGGTCAGGCCATTGGGCAGAACCCTGCGGATAACGGTGGGGGCTTCCATTGAGACAACGGGAACGGAAGTGTGCACGGAGGGTGCACCCATAGAAAACATTCGGCAGCCGGTTAAAAGAAAAGCAAGGAGGACAACTAAAATCGTCTGCGGCCTTCTCGCAGCTTCCGCCGTCGGGCCACCGAGGGTTTTTCGTAATGCTTGCGGGCCCGGACCACCTTCAGGATCCCTTCCCGCTCGACCTTCTTCTTCAGCCGGCGCAGGGCCTTCTCCAGCGGTTCGTTCTCCCGAACTTCAACAACAGGCATGACAGCATGATACCCCAGGGCCTTCCGGGCGTCAAGCTACTCCAGGCGATATTCAGCCGCGGGAACAATGCTGGGAGAAACTAAAACCGCCGCTTGAAGGAAGCTAACAGCGCCACTTTGTGGTCATCCTCCAAAACAGGTCGAACCTGAAATTGCCAAGGCTCTCGGTCAGGAGAAGCCCGCGCGATGGTCGGAGTCTGGTGCCACTGTTTCCACAAACTTAAGGCGACAGCCACCCCCATGGCGACTTGGCCGACTTCCGCTAAATCCTCGTTGAATCGGAACTCTTTCCCGTTGTGCTCTTCACGTTCGCTCTCGATCAACGTGGCAATCCCCATGGCAGTAGCGCCGCCGGAGAGTTCCAGATAGTTCCACAGGAAAGATCCGAGTCCCTGAAGGAAAGACTGGGTGGGTTCTGGCTTTGTGGGCCGGTTACCCATTTGAGGAGTGGTCGCCGCTGAAGGCGTCATCGCGGCAGATGGTGCTGTAGTGCTATCGTCTTGAAATTCTTTGGATCGTCGGCGGGCGGGGAACGTCGAAACCGGTGCGGACGAAGGGGCAACGTAGGAAGATCCCGGTGTTGGCCACACGCCGGGCATATGCAAAACCAGGAACAGCACTGCAGTCGTCGCCAAGACGGTTTGGCAAAC